>NZ_JAUSTB010000018.1:0-41516 GCF_030812615.1 Pseudarthrobacter niigatensis
CGGGGGACGGTTTCGACGTTGTGGGCGAAGACTTCGGGGGCGGAGTCGCAGATCGCCTTGATGTGGTCGGGGTTGCCGGAGAAGTCGGGGATGAGCAGTTCGACGCCGGTGCCGGGGTTCAGTTCGTGGATCTTGCGGACGGTTTCGGCGTAGAGCCAGACGCCTTCGTCTTCGAGGTCGTCGCGGGCCACGCCGGTGACGGTGGCGTAGCGCAGCTGCATGGATTGGACGGAGCGGGCCACCTTGGTGGGTTCGAACATGTCCACGGGGGAGGGTTTGCCGGTGTCGATCTGGCAGAAGTCGCAGCGGCGGGTGCATTCGGAGCCGCCGATCAGGAAGGTCGCTTCCTTGTCTTCCCAGCATTCGAAGATGTTGGGGCAGCCGGCTTCTTCGCAGACGGTGTGCAGGCCTTCTTTTTTGACCAGGTTCTTCAGTCCGACGAACTCGGGGCCCATCTGGACCTTGGCCTTGATCCACTCCGGCTTGCGCTCCACCGGGACCGCAGCGTTGCGCTGCTCGATCCGCAGCATCTTCCGGCCTTCAGGTGCCAATGTCACAGTAGAGCTCCTTCAGGGCTCGAAACCAATACTTCTTCATGCTTGCGGAATTCCTCCACGAACCGCTCCGCGATGTCCGCGGGGTGGATTTCCCTGCCCGTTTCAAGGGACATGGTGGTCACTCCGGCGTCGGTGATGCCGCAGGCTATGATCTGGCCGTAGGGCGCAAGGTCGTTGCTGCAGTTAATGGCGACGCCGTGCATGGTCACGCCGTTCAGGACACGGATGCCGATCGCAGCGATCTTGCGGTCGGGGCCTTTTGAATCGGCCTTGATCCATACGCCCGCGCGGCCTTTGATGCGTTCTGCGTTGATGCCGTAGTCCGCCATGACGGCGATCATGATCGCTTCAAGGCGCTCCACGTAGTCCCTGATTCCGGAGCGGTTCTTGAGCTTCAGGATGGGGTAGGCAACCAGTTGGCCCGGGCCGTGCCACGTAAGTTTGCCGCCGCGGTCCACCGCGACGACCGGCGTACCGTCAAAGGGCCGCTCGTGGTCCTCGGTAAGCTTGCCGGCCGTATAGACAGCGGCGTGCTCCAACAGAAGGACTGTGCTGGGCGCACTTCCCGCGACAACTTTGTCATGGAGTTCGCGCTGGGCATCCCAGCCTTCCATGTAGTCAACGAAGTCGGGGGCAAGACCCAGCTGTGAAAACTCAAGAGTCATGGCATCCAGCTTAGACCCCGCAGCCGCACCGGCCCGGTTTAGTGTCGAAGCTCACCGGCGGAACTCAATGTGACCACGGCCGCCGGAGGCTGTGGATAACTTCTGCGGCGCGGCCGGAAGTCGGCTAGACATGGACCATGGACGATGCACAGGCACCCGAGGTACCGGGCTACGACGTCGGCAGGCTGCTGGGGCGGGGCGGCAGCGCGGACGTGTGGCTGGTACGGGAGCGCCGGACCGGACAGGAATACGCACTGAAGTGCTTCCGCGCCGCCGGCAGCGGCGCGGGCAGCAGTCCGGGAATCACCCAGGAGGAAGTGCGGCGGGAGATCCGCATCCTGTCAGTCCTGGACCATCAGCACCTGGTCAAGGCCCACGGGGCGGTGCAGGGCACCGAACCCGGCAGCGGTGCGGCCCTGACCATGGACTATGCTGCCGGCGGTTCGCTGGCCCAGCTGGTCGCCTCCCGGGGCAGGATCAGCGTGGGGGAAACGGTCACGGTGCTCACGCCCATAGCCCAGGCCCTGGCCTACCTGCATGCCAAGGGCTTCACGCACTCGGATGTGTCGCCGGGAAATGTCCTGTTCACCGGGCAGGGAAAACCGGTGCTGTCGGACCTCGGAATTGCCCGGATGCTGGGCGATCCCGGCCGTGCGGGGGCCGCGGGAACCGGAGGATTCGTGGATCCGTCCCCGGTGGACGCCGTCCGCGCCGGCCTGCAGCCGGAACGCGACGTGTACTCGGTGGCCGCCCTGGGCTGGTATTGCCTGACGGGTGAGCCGCCGGGACGGACCGCCGACCGGCCTCCGCTGTCCCTGCTGGTTCCCGGTGTTCCCAAAGACTTGGCAGCCGCCCTGGAAGCAGGACTGAACGATGAGCGGAGGCTGCGGCCTGACGCACTGGCGCTGGCCACTGCCGTGTACCGCAGTGCTGAACCACAACCCGTGGACCTCTCCGGCGCCGTTCACCCCAGCGTCCTGCCGGAGCTGCTGACCCGCCGCCACGTTCCCCCTGTGTCGCGGGGCAGCCGACTCCGGGAGAAAATCCAGGGGCTCCGCCGCCGGGCGGAGGCCTCCCGGTGGTCCGCGTGGCCGGGAGCGGCAACAACTACAACCCCGCCGGCCAGGGGAAAGCACGCGGTGGGCCCGGCCGGTGGCCAGGTGCTGCGGCTTCTACGCCGTTCCGTGCTGCCGCTCGTTGCCGCCGCTGCCGCAGTGCTGTGGTGGCTGTCAGCGTCCGCAGGGCACGGCATGTGGCCCGGGAATTCTGCACACGGTCCGGTCCCACCAGGTGCGTCCCCGGCCGCAACAGGTGGCGGTGGCCAGGCGGCCGTGCCCCTGGACGTGGCGGTGGAGCAGGCAGGGGCAGCTGATCCCGTAACAGCCGCGCAGGGGCTGGCGGCGGTTCGCGACTACGCCTTCAACAGCGGTGGAATGGAACTGCTGGCGGACGTGAACGCCCCCGGGTCGGCCGCGGCTGTGGCTGACCAGAGGATCTCCAGCCAGGTCGCCGCCGGCCGGCGGCTCGCCGGATTCAGCACCACGCTTTCAGGGTTGACTGTCGAGGACGGGGCCACCGGCGTGCACGCGGTGGTGCGGGCCGTCTCCACTACGTCCGGATACCAGGTGTTGGACCCGGATGACACCGTGCTGGCCACGGGGCCCGCGAGCCGGCCGCAGCCGCTGCGGCTGGTCCTGGTGTCCGTCGATGGCCGGTGGCGGGTCAGCGACATCCTGCCCGGCCAGTGAACAGCCCTCAGTGCATTGCCCTGCGAACCCTGGCATCCAGCATTGCCGGGTCGCCCCACTGCCTAGCCCCGCTGGACCGCGCCGGCCTTTCCCGCCACCCATTGGGCTGCATCTGCCAGGTTCCCGTGCTGCCACTGGAACCCGGCAGCTGCCAGGACGGCCGGCTCCATCCGCTGGCTGTACAGCAGGAGCTCCTCACCCAGGCCGGGCATCACGGTCCGCAGCACCGGGGCGGGGACCCGCAGCAACGCCGGCCGGTGCAGCGCCTTGGCCAGGGCCGCCACGATGGTATTCACATCCGCCTGTTCAGGGGCGGCCACATTGACCGGCCCTGAGACCGGGGAGGCCAACAGCAACAGGAATGCGGCCGAAACATCGGGAAGCGTTACCCAGGGCCAGAATTGCCTGCCGTTGCCAAACGGGCCGCCCACCCCCAGGCGCAGCAGCGGGAGCAGCTTGCCCAACGCCCCGCCGGACTGGCTGAACACCACTCCGGTCCGCGGCGTCACCACCCGTACGCCCGCCGGCGCCATCAGCGCGGCCTGCTCCCACTCAATGCAGATTTGCGCGAGTGTCCCCTCGCCTGCCGCTGCATCTTCCCGGAGGACGGTGTTGCCCGCGTCACCGTAGTAGCCCGAACCGGACTGGCTGATGAAGGCTGCGGGTGGAGCGTCGGACCGTGCCATAGCCTGCACCAGGGTCCTGGTGGGTCCCAGCCGGGAACTGAACAGTTCCTCCACGCGGTGCCGGGTCCACGGCCGGTCGCCGATTCCGGCGCCGGAAAGGTTGACCACTGCGTCCGCGCCGGACAGCACCCCGGGATCCAGGACCCCGGCCGCCGGATCCCAGCGAACTTCGCCGGCATTGGCCGGGGGCCTGCGGACCAGTGTCACCACAGAGTGGCCGGCACTGCGGAAGGCTGCGGACATGGAGGTGCCGATGAGCCCGGAGGCGCCGGCCATGACGATATGCATGGTCCATCTCACCACGGCAGCACGGGTTGTGTATCTCCCGCGGGGCAGGGGAGGGGATGGCTATGATCGAACGATGACCTCTTCCAGCTACTTCCGTTTCCCGCATCTGCACGGTGATCTGGTCACTTTCGTGGCCGAGGACGACGTGTGGATCGCGCCCCTGGACGGCGGCCGCGCTTGGCGTGTCTCCTCCCTCCAGCTCCCTGCCCGCAACCCGCGTTTTACCCCTGACGGCAAGCGCCTGGTGTGGACCGTAGTCCAGGGAACGGCGCCGGAGGTAGTGTCTGCACAGGTGGACGGCGGCGGGTACCGGCAGCTCACGTATTTCGGCCACAGCACCACCAAGGTCAAGGGATTCACCACGGGCGGTTCCGTGGTGGTCACCAGCGCGTTCCGCCAGGCCGAAAGCCGGCATACCCACGCCTACAGCGTCCCGCTCGACGGCGGCTGGGCCCAGGAGCTGCCCTATGGACCTGTGGAGTCCGTTGCCTTCGGCCCCGAAGTCGGCGATGAACGCCCCGTGGTCCTGGCCAGTGTTCTCTCCCGCGAACCCGCATGGTGGAAGCGGTACCGGGGTGGAACTGCTGGGAAGCTGTGGATCGACCGCGACGGCAACGGCGAATTCGAACGCCTCCTCCCGGACCTTGACGGCAACCTCGCCGACCCCCTCTGGGTGGACGGCCGGATCGCCTTCCTGTCCGACCATGAGGGCTACGGCAACCTGTACTCGGTCCTGCCCAGCGGTAAGGACCTGCGCAGGCACACCGACCATCAGGACTTCTATGTCCGGCACGCGGCCACCGACGGCAAACGGGTCATCTTTGAATCGGCCGGCGAACTTTGGGTCCTCCACGACCTTGGCTCGGACGCAGTGAAACTGGACATTAGCCTCGGATCCGCCAGCCAGACGAGGCGCCCCGCACTGCTCGACGCCGTCAAGCACCTCGGTGCGGTGGCACCGGATGTGGCGGGCGCCGCCAGCGCCGTCGAATCCCACGGCACCATCCACTGGCTGCGGCACAAGGACGGCCCGTCACGCATCATCGAGGCCACCCCGGGTGTCCGCGGCCGGCTGCCGCGGCCGCTGGGAGACGGACGCATTGCCTACATCGCCGACCATGGCGGCGTCGAAGCACTGCATATCAAGGACATCGCCGCACCTGTTCCGCACACCGCTGGAAATCCGGGCACCCAGGCCCAGGATGCCCCCGTCGGGGCAGCACCCGCTGAGGATGAAGCGGAGGCGGTCAGCCTGCCCCAGCCTGTCCCGGCGTCCGGCGCCAAAGTGCCGGCGGCAACAACAGCCCACGCGTCCACCGATGACGAGCAGCAGGCGGATGTGGCGCCCCAGGCCGATGCCCCCGGCACCGAAGCCCAGGCTCCGGCGGCGGACGCCGGTGTCACCGTGCCGACGCCGTCCCGGGCCAGTTCGCTGGAGCCGAGCCCCGACGGCCGGTGGGTAGCCCTTGGAACCTCCTTTGGTGATGTCTTCGTGGTGGACACCCGCACCGGAGACCTCACACCGGTAGCCAGCATCGGGGAGGGCAGCATCTCCGAACTGGGGTGGTCGGCGGATTCGCGCTGGCTGGTCTGGTCCGAGCCCGTCACCTCCTTCGGTTCGCGCAGCCGGCTGCGCCTGGCCACCGTGGACCGGCTCGACGCGGCACCCGTGGAGGTTACCGACGGCCGCTTCCGCGACGCTTCCCCGGCCTTCACCCCGGACGGGAAATTCCTTGCGTTCCTGTCCAACCGCAGCTTCGACCCCGTGTACGACGGGCACTCGTTCGACCTCTCCTTCCCCAGCCCCATCAAGCCGTACCTGGTGGCGCTTGCTGCCGGGACGCCGTCGCCCTTTGGCCCGTCGGTTGATCCCGCGGGCCGGGAGCCGGACGCAGAAGCCGCGGACGGTGCCGGGGACGGCGCGGTGCCCGCCGTCACTGTCGATCCGGAGGGCCTTGCCCACCGCGTGATCGGCGTTCCCGTGCCGCAGGGCAACTACAGCTCATTGAAGGCCGTTGACGGCGCGCTCCTCTGGCTCGACTCCGTCCTGGCGGGCGTGACCGGCGACGGGAAGGCCAGCCAGGAGGACAAGGACGCCCGTCCCAGCCTGGTCCGGTATGACATCGCCCGGCGCAAGCAGACCACCCTGGTGGATGCCGTGGACAGCTACCGGCTCTCGGGTGACCGCAGCAAAGTGGTGGCGGTCGCCGATAAGCAGGTGACTGTTGTTCCGTCGGACGCCAAGACGGACGAGGAATCCGGCAAGCTGGTCAAGGTGGACCTGGGCAGGATCCGCGTCCTGATGGACCCGCTCAGCGTTTGGGGACAGGCATTTGACGAGGCCTGGCGCCTGCAGCGCGACTTCTTCTGGGCCGAGGACATGGCCGGCCAGGACTGGGAATCCATCCACGCCCGGTACCGGCCGCTGGTGGAACGGCTCGGCTCCCATGACGACCTCGTGGACCTCCTGTGGGAACTGCACGGCGAACTGGGAACTTCCCACGCCTACGTGCGCCCTGCGGCCGTCACCGAACGCGGCAGCCGTGGACAGGGCAGGCTCGGCGCCGACCTCCTACACACCGCCCGCGGTTGGGAGATCACCCGCATCCTGGCGGGCGAGTCCTCTGACCCGCTGGCGACGTCGCCGCTGACCAGGCCCGGCGTCGGCGCGAAAGCGGGGGACGTCCTCCTGGCCGTCGACGGCGTCCCGCTGTCCGAAAGCACCACCCCTGCCATGCAGCTGGTGGGGGCCGCCGGCCGCGCCGTGGAGCTCACCCTCCTCAACGGCCCCGGACACGGCGGCGCTGAGGGCACCCAGCGGAGGGTCGCCGTCGTGCCTGTCAAGGATGAGGAACGCCTGCGGTACCAGGAATGGGTTGCGGGCAACCGGCGGACGGTCCGCGAGGCTTCCAACGGAACCTTCGGCTACCTGCACATCCCGGACATGATGGCCAACGGCTGGGCCCAGCTCCACCGGGACCTGGATACCGAAACGGCATTCGATGGCCTGATCGTCGATGTGCGCCGCAACCGCGGGGGGCACACCTCCCAGCTTGTTGCCGAGCTCATTGGCCGCAAGGTCACAGGATGGAGCATGCCGCGCGGCGAAAAGCCGCGTACTTACCCCCACCATGCGCCGCGGGGGCCCGTGATCATCCTCGCGGACGAGTTCGCCGGGTCCGATGGCGACATCATCACCCAGGTGTCAAAGCTCCGCGGCATCGGCCCGGTGATCGGAACGCGCACCTGGGGCGGTGTGGTCGGCATCGACAACCGGTTCACGCTGGCGGACGGCACCGGCGTCACCCAGCCCCGCTATGCCAACTGGTTCGGCGGCGGCGTGGGCTGGAGCGTGGAGAACTACGGCGTTGACCCGGACATCGAGGTCACCTACCCGCCGCACGCCTACGCCGCCGGGCGGGATCCCCAGCTGGAGTACGGCATCGGGGCGCTGAAGGAAATGATCCAGGAACTGCCCACCGACCGGCCGCCGGCGCGCTCCGGCTACCGGAAGCTGAAGCCTGCCCCGCTTCCGGCGCGCCGGCACGACGGCTAACCCGGGCCGGCAACGGCAAAGGCCCTGCCCTTCCGGATTTCCGGAAGGGCAGGGCCTATGCGTTGTGCGGGGTGCGGAACCTAGGACTGCAGCGTGGCGTCGAGGGTGATCTCGATGCCGGCCAGGGCCTGGGACACCGGGCAACCCTTCTTGGCGGCCTCGGCAATGCGCTGGAAGTCTTCTTCCGAGATGCCGGGGATGCGGGCGCTGAGGGTCAGGTGGCTGCCGGTGATACCGGTTCCGGGCTGGAAGCCGACCTCCGATTTGGTGTTGACCTCTTCCGGAGTGAAGCCCGCCTGGCTGAGTTCGTGGCTGAAGGCCATGGAGAAACAGGCCGAGTGGGCCGCTGCGATCAGCTCTTCCGGGCTGGTCTTTCCGCCGGCAGCCTCCGTGCGCGCCTTCCAGGTGACATCGAAGGTGCCCAGGCCCGAGCTGTCCAGGGTGGTGTTGCCCGAGCCATCGGTCAGGCTTCCGGTCCATACGGTGTGGGCATTGCGTGTTGTAGCCATGTCTCTCCTCAACGTCGATTCGGTCCGGGTCCGGCAGCACGGCCGGGCCCACCGTTTCCCATCCTAGGGATCCGGCCCCTGCGGTGCACGGATTGTCCGCTCTCAGAGGATTATGACCGGTCCCCGGACGGGTTTTACTGCCAGATGGTGGCGATGGCGATGTTGACCAGGGCCAGGCCGCCTACGCCGTGGGCGAGGCCGGTGGACACAGGCTCACCCTTCTTGACCTTGCGGGTGCCGATGATGGCGAGGACTGCAACGACGATGGCAATGACGAACTTGATGCCCAGCTTGGCGTAGTTCGGGTCCTTGTCCGGCAGGAACGGAAGGATGCCCATCATGGCGATGCCGGTAAGAAGCTGAAGGAAGGCGCCGTCACGCTGGCGCGGGTGCACGGTAGGGGTCCGCATCGTGGCGATCCAGTAGCCCACGATCATGGCCGCGCCCACGACGTGCAGGAAAACCAGGATGTTAAAGAGGATAGTCATGGCTCCAGCTTAGCCAGTCAGTTCTACCGCCTGTAGCAAAGCCACGCTGGCCACCCACGCCTGGGTGCCCATTAAACAACGACGGCGGCGGGTGCCTCCGGTGGATATCCCACCGTTTGGCACCCGCCGCCGCTGCTCGTGGCTGGCTGTTACAGCCCCAGGTCCGCTTCGAAGGCGCCTTCTTCGAGGCGTGCCTTCAGCGTCTGGAGGAACCGGCCCGCGTCCGCGCCGTCCACCAGGCGGTGGTCGTACGTCAGGGACAGGTACATCATGGAGCGGATGGCGATCGAGTCGTCACCGTTTTCGTCGGCAACCACAACGGCACGCTTGACGATCGCGCCGGTACCCAGGATCCCTACCTGCGGCTGGTTGATGATCGGGGTGTCGAACAGTGCGCCAACCGAACCGATGTTGGTGATGCTGAACGTGCCACCGGACAGTTCATCCGGACCGATCTTTCCGTCGCGGGTTCGGGAGGCAACGTCCGCAATTTTGCCTGCCAGTCCGGCGAGGTTCAGGTTGCCGGCGTCAGCGATGACCGGAACCAGCAGGCCCTTGTCGGTGTCGACGGCGATGGCCAGGTGCTCGGCGTTGTGGTAGGTGATTTCCTGCTTGTCCTCGTCGTACGCAGCGTTGAGCTTGGGGTGCTGCTTGAGGGCCTCGGCCACGGCCTTGGCGATGAAGGGGAGGAAGGTCAGCTTGACGCCGTTCTGGGCCTGGAACGAGTTCTTGGCGCGGGCGCGCAGCTTCGCCACCTTGGTCATGTCCACTTCGTGCACCTGGGTGAGCTGGGTGGAGACCTCGAGGGATTCGCGCATGCGGCGGGCGATGACCTGGCGGATGCGGGGAGCCTTTTGGGTGGTTCCGCGCAGCGACGAGGCAGCTGCAGCCGGGGCGGCAGGGGCGGAAGCGGCAGGGGCTGCTGCCGGAGCCGCTGCCGGGGCAGCCTTGGCTTCAGCGGCGGCCATGACATCCTGCTTGCGGATGCGGCCGCCAACACCGGTGCCGGACAGTGAAGCGATGTCCACACCGTGCTGGTTTGCCAGCTTGCGGACCAGGGGAGTGACGTAGCCGGATTCCGAGCCTGCGGCCGGGGCGGCTTCCTGGGCAGCGGGTGCAGCCTGCGGGGCGGGCGCCGGTGCTGCGGCGGGGGCCGGTGCTGCGGCCGGAGCGGGGGCTTCCTGCTTGGTGGCTTCCTGCTGGGGAGCCGCGGGTGCAGCCTGCGGGGCGGCGGCAGCGGGGGCACCCGAGCCGATGACGGCCAGCACGGAACCAACCTCGGCGGTCTCGTCCTCGTTGACCCGGATTTCCTGCAGCGTGCCGGCAACCGGCGAGGGGATCTCGGTGTCTACCTTGTCGGTGGAGACCTCGAGCAGGGGCTCGTCGACCTCGACGGAGTCGCCCACGGCCTTGAGCCAGCGGGTGACGGTGCCCTCGGTGACGCTCTCGCCGAGGGCGGGGAGCGTCACTTCATGGCTTTCGCCGCCGGCAGCCGGAGCGTCCTGGGCGGGCGCTTCCTGGGCAGGTGCTGCTTCAGCGGGTGCTTCCTGGGCCGGGGCCTCCTGTGCCGGAGCGGCAGCGGGAGCTTCTTCGGCCGGGGCGGAACCGCCGCCAGAGCCGTCGCCGATGCGCACCAGCGGTGCGCCGACCTCGGCGGTCTCGTCTTCAGCGACCAGGATTTCTTCAATCACGCCAGCTACGGGAGAGGGGATTTCAGTGTCTACTTTGTCGGTGGAGACTTCGAGCAGCGGCTCGTCCACCTCTACCCGGTCACCTACCTGCTTGAGCCAGCGGGTGACGGTTCCTTCGGTGACACTCTCACCGAGGGCGGGCAAGTTAACGGATTCAGACATGTCGTCCCCGTTCTCCTTATTGATCTTTAGTGCGAATGATTGCTGCCTTGTTGGAAGCCTAGTGCACCCGGCCTGCGCGGCCGGGTGCACCGGGCCTGGTAATGCTGGGGGAACTAGCCGTGCAGCGGCTTGCCGGCCAGCGCCAGGTGGGCTTCGCCAAGGGCTTCGTTCTGGGTGGGGTGGGCGTGCAGCAGCTGCGCCACGTCCTCAGGGTAGGCTTCCCAGTTCACGATCAGCTGGGCTTCGCCCACCTGCTCGCCCATGCGGGCACCGATCATGTGGACGCCGACGACGGGGCCGTCCTTCTGGCGGACCAGCTTGACCAGGCCGGAGGTGCCCAGGATGGAGCTCTTGCCGTTGCCGGCCAGGTTGTATTCCTGGGTCTGGACCTGGTCTTCGCCGAACTTCTCCTTGGCAGCCTTCTCGGTGTAGCCAACGGTGGCGATCTCGGGCTCGGAGTAGGTGACCTTGGGGATGTTGATGTCCTCGACGACCACCGGCTTCAGGCCGGCGATTTCCTCGGCCACGAAGATGCCCTGCTGGTAGCCGCGGTGTGCCAGCTGAACGCCGGGGACGATGTCGCCGACGGCGTAGACGTTGCCGACGCCGGTGTGGAGGCGCTCGTTGGTGATGACGAAGCCGCGGTCGATGGTGATGCCCGCTTCCTCATAGCCGAGGTTCGCGGTGACGGGGCCCCGGCCGACGGCGACCAGCAGCAGGTCGGCTTCGAACGTCTTGCCGTCCACCAGGGTGACCTTGACGCCGTCGTCGTTCTGCTCGACGCCCTGGAAGAACACGCCGGTGGAGAACTTGATGCCACGCTTCTTGAAGGCACGCTCGAAGTTCTTCACGATCGTGGCGTCCTCGTTGGGAACGAGGGAGGGGAGGCCTTCGACGATGGTGACGTCCACGCCGAACGACTTCCAGACCGAGGCGAACTCGACGCCGATGACGCCGCCGCCCAGGATGATGGCGCTCTTGGGGATGTAATCCATGGTGAGGGCCTGGTCCGACGTAATGACCTTGCCGCCGATTTCCAGGCCGGGCAGGGTGCGGGAGTAGGAGCCGGTTGCCAGGACGATGTTCTTGCCCTTGTAGGCGGTGCCGTTCACGATGACGGTGTCGGTGCCCTGCAGCTTGCCTTCACCCTCGATGACGGTGATGCCCTTGGACTTGATGAGTCCCTGCAGGCCCTTGTACTTGCCGGCGATGATGCCGTCCTTGTACGCGTTGACAGCGTTGATGTCGATGCTGTCCAAGGTGACGTTCACGCCGTACTTGGCGGAGTCACGGGCGTGGTCGGCGAGCTCTGCAGAGTGCAGCA
This sequence comes from Pseudarthrobacter niigatensis, assembly GCF_030812615.1. NCBI lineage: Bacteria > Bacillati > Actinomycetota > Actinomycetes > Micrococcales > Micrococcaceae > Pseudarthrobacter > Pseudarthrobacter niigatensis. The sequence goes on from NZ_JAUSTB010000018.1 coordinate 11,675, forward strand.
GGGCCTTGGTGGGGATGCAGCCGTTGTGGAGGCAGGTGCCGCCCAGCTTGCCCTTCTCCACGAGGCCGACGGTGAGGCCGAGCTGTACCGCACGCAGGGCCGCAGCGTATCCGCCGCTGCCGCCACCGAGTACCAGGATGTCGAATTCTTGCGCAGTTGCCTGATCGGCCACTAAAACGCTCCCTCGCGTGAACGATGACGCGTTCAGCGCGCATCATCTGGTCTTGGAACTTGCACTGCCGTGATTATGTCAGCAGGGCAACTCTCTTGCATTTGTGACTACCGTGGTTCACCTTAGCGAACCACCTATCCATGCTCCACCTTGGCACTGCGTTTGTGGAGCGCTTGTGTCCAGTGTCACGCGGCTCTGTGGCACAGGAATCACCTGGCCGCAGGGCCGCGTGGCACGGGGGCTGCAGCCGTTCTCAGGCGGCGGCCAGGATGTCCTCCACGTAGGCCACCAGGGTCCGGACAGTGCATCCGGTGCCCTGCTTGTGCGTGTAGCCGTACGGGCTCCCGTTATTAAAGGACGGTCCCGCGATGTCGATGTGCGCCCAGGGGATCTGTTCGCCTGCCTTGTCCTTACCCACGAACTCACGCAGGAACACGGCTGCGGTCATCATCCCGCCGTGCCGTTCGCCGATATTGGCCAGGTCCGCCACCTGGGAGTCCAGCGTGGGGCGCAGTTCCTCCGGCAGGGGCATGGGCCACACCAGCTCGCCCGCACGGTCCGCCGCCTCCTTGAGCGCACCGGTGACGCTGTCCGAACCCATGACGCCGGCGGTGCGGTTGCCCAGTGCGATCAGCTGCGCGCCGGTCAGGGTGGCCACGTCGATGATGGCGTCGGGGAGTTCGCGGCTGGCAGCGACGATGCCGTCGGCCATGACCAGACGGCCTTCGGCGTCGGTGTTGAGGACTTCCACGGTCTTGCCGCCGTACATGGTCAGGACGTCGGCGGGGCGTGAGGCGCCGCCGCCGGGCATGTTCTCGGCAATGCAGAGCCAGGCGGTGGCCTTAACCGGCAGGCCCAGTCCGGCGAGGGCCAGGACGGTGTTGAGGACGACGGCGGCGCCTGCCATGTCGCTCTTCATGTCACCCATGTTCAGGGCCGGCTTGAGCGAGATCCCGCCGGTGTCGAACGTGATGCCCTTGCCAACGAGCGCGATCTTTGCGGTTGCCTTGGCGGGGGCGTACTCGACCTTGACCAGGCGGGGCTGGCGCGTGGAGCCCTTGCCCACGCCCATGATGCCGCCGAAGCCTTCCTTTTCCAGGCGCTTCTCATCCCACACGGTGACCTTCACGGGCAGGCCCTTGGCCAGGTCCTTGGTTGCCTCTGCGAAGGATTCCGGGTACAGATGGCTGGGCGGCGTGTTGACCAGGGAGCGGGTCTGGTTCACGGCCCTGGCAACCAGTCCGGCACGCTTGAGGGCGGCTTCGAGCTCTGCGCTGCCAGCGAGTTCGGTGAAGATCATCGCGTTGCGGACCGGATCCTTGAGCCCGTCCGTTGAGGACCGGAACTCGGTGAAGGAGTAGGCGCCCAGCGCGGCACCCTCGGCGACCGCCGCCACGTCCTGGACGCCCGCCGTCGGGAATGCCAGGGTGACCGTGGCCAAACCGGCCAGCTGCCGCACGGCCGACCCCGCTGCCCTCCGAAGTGCCTCACCTGTGAGCGCCCCCGCAGCGGGGACCTTTCCGACGCCGGCCAGGACCAGGATGCCGGCACCGGTCTCGGGCAGGCCCGGCAGGCGGACCAGCTGGTCTGCAGCGCCGGTCACTCCGAGTGCCTTAAGTGAGTCTGCGAGTGCCTCTGCGGACTTTGCCGTCAGCGGGTTCTCCAGCAGGACGGGGCCGTCAGTTCCCTGCCCCACCCCGATGACCACTGCGTCGCTGGGGCTCTTCTTCAGGTCCCGCGAGACGGTACTAAGGTTGACTTCAGTATTCTTGACCACAGGGATGAGTCCTCAATTCTCGAAACGTTCGGGCAGGGATGCATGTTGGGCGCGCTGCCATAATGGCCCGGATCCGGCCGTTCCGGACGGTCACGGGGTGGGTTCAGGCCCGGCTGGCAGGCCAGTTCCGATCGTAGCCCTTCCCCGGCGCAGCATGGGAATTTCCTGAGAGGTGCGCCACACCGGCCCGAGGAATGCCGGGTGCCCGTGCAGCGTTATGAATGATGTCCACCCGCACCCCTGAAAGGAACATGCCGTGCTTGAACGGATTTCCGGCTCCCTGCTGGACCCCGACGCGCTCTATGCCAGCAACATCGAGCTGTTCCACAGCCCCGACCTGCAGGGGTTGAACCTGGTCATGGGTTTCACCGGGTTTGCCGACGCCGGCCACGTGGTGAAGCAGATCAATGCGGAACTGCTGGATTCCCTTGATGCCCAGCCGGTCGCGGTCTTCGACGCGGACCAGTTGATTGACTACCGGTCCCGGCGGCCGCACCTGAGCTTCGTTGAGGACCACATCGAGGACTACCAGGAGCCCCGGCTGGCCCTCTACCGCCTGGTGGACGGGCTGGGGAAGCCGTTCCTCCTCCTGGCCGGCTTCGAACCGGACCTGCAGTGGGAACGTTTTGCCCGTGCCGTGGTGAACATCGTGGAGAAGCTGGACGTCAACCTGGTCACCTGGATCCACTCCATTCCGATGCCCGTGCCGCACACCCGGCCCGTGGGCGTGACGGTTCACGGAAACCGGCCTGAGCTGATCGAGGGCATTTCGGTATGGAAGCCCACCGTCGAAGTTCCTGCCGCCGTCGGCCATATCCTGGAGCTGCGCCTCGTGGAGGCCGGACGCAACGTCGCCGGGTACGTCATCCACGTCCCGCACTACCTGGCTGAAGCTGAATACCCCACCGCCGCCGTCGCCGGCCTGGAATACCTGGGCGCTGCGGCGTCCCTCATGCTGCCTACCGACCGGCTCCGCGAATCGGGCCGCGAGGTCAGCCGCCAAATCGCCGAGCAGATCGAGGCCTCCGAGGAGGTCCAGCAGGTGGTGTCCCGCCTCGAAACCCGCTATGACGAGAAGGCAGACGGCATGGTGCGGCGCTCGCTCCTGGCCAACGAAAACGACGAGCTTCCCGACGCCGACGACCTCGGTGCCGCCGTGGAGGCTTACCTGGCCAGGGAGAACCCCGGGCAGTAGCGCGGCGTCACAGCATCCGCGGGGGCGCCCGCGGGCCGGGCATAATGAAGGAGTGACTGCACCCCGCGCCTGGCTTATCTGGACCATTGGAATTTTCGGGTACCTGGTGGCCGTGGCGCAGCGGACATCGTTTGGTGTGGTGGGCCTGGAGGCGACCGAGCGGTTCCACGCCACCGCCTCTGCCATCTCCTTCTTTACCGTCCTGCAGCTGCTGGTCTACGCGGGTCTCCAAATCCCCGTGGGACTGCTGGTGGACAGGTTTGGATCGCGGGCCATGATCGCCGGCGGTGCGGTCCTGATGGGACTCGGACAGCTGCAGCTCGCCTTTGCCGAAAGTATCCCCGGCGGAGTCCTGGGCCGCGTGCTCGTGGGCGCCGGCGACGCCATGACCTTTATCTCCGTGATCCGGCTCATTCCGCTGTGGTTCGCCCCCGCCCGCGTGCCCTTGGTCACCCAGCTGACAGGGATGTCCGGGCAGCTGGGGCAGCTGTTCAGTGTCCTGCCTTTCGCGCTGGTGCTGCACCTGTCCGGATGGACCCCGGCCTTCCTGATGCTGGCAGGAATGTCCGCTCTCGCCGTCGTACTTGTCGTCCTGATGCTGCAGGACGCGCCGCCGGGCAGCGAACGGCCGCACGCCCGGCAGGGGCTCAGGGCCACCGGGGCATCACTTGCCCGTGCCTGGCGGCAGCCCGGCACCCGGCTGGGCATGTGGAGCCATTTCACCATCCAGTTCAGCGGCACCGTTTTTGCCATGACCTGGGGCTACCCGTTCCTGATCTCCGGGCAGGGCCTGGATGCCGGAACCGTTGCCGCCCTGATGGCGCTCTACGTTGCGGCCGCCATGGCCGTGGGCCCCTTCATTGGACGTTTCGTTTCGCGGCACCCGCTGCGCCGTTCCACCATGGTGCTGCTGATAGCCGGGGGAACCGCCGCTGCGTGGGCCGCCGTGCTGCTGCTGCCCGGCCGTGCCCCGCTGTGGCTGCTGGCCGGCCTGGTGGTGGTGCTCGCCATCGGCGGCCCGGGGTCCATGATCGGCTTCGACTTCGCCCGGACCTTCAATCCCGCGCACCGGATCGGCACTGCCACCGGGATCGTCAACGTTGGCGGCTTCATCGCGGCCCTGGTGTCGATCTTCCTGATCGGCCTGGTGCTCGACGTCCTCTACGCTTCCGGGTTCTCCCAGGGGGTGCTGTACGGCCTGGACCCCTTCCGGCTGGCACTGAGCGTCCAGTTCCTGGTCCTTGCTTTCGGCGCCGCCGCCATCCTCGCCTCACGGCGGAAGGTGCGCCGCCAGATGGCGGCACAGGGGATCGTGGTGCCGCCGCTGCGCAGCGCGCTGGCCCGCCAGCGCCGCGAAATCCTGGCGCGCCGCCGCCAGACAACGCCCAGCGACGACTGACTGCTCCTGCACAGGCCGCGTTTTATGCGGGCTGGACCAGCCTGGGTCCACGGGCGGCCGGACTTGTCCACATACGGCCGGGACTCCCTTATGCTGTGCCGCGTCCGGACAAAGGCTGGAGCCATGACAGCTTCAGAACGATTAACAATCCGCGGACCGGAAGATATTCTCAGTTTCATTCCACATTCCCTGGGGTACTGGCCTGCCTCCAGCCTGGTGGCCATCACCCTCCACGGCACCAGACTCGGCGCCACCCTGCGGCTCGACCTCCCGGGGCCGGATATCCAAGCAGAGCCCGCCGGTTTTGCCGGCGCCGTCCGGAGTTACCTGGAGTCCGACCAGGAGGCTGACGGCTCGTTGCTGGCCGTCTTCACCAGCGACGCGATGATGGCTCCGCCATCGGCGTACCACCGCCTGGTCCTGGTGGTGCAGTCAGTCCTGGGCCGGGCCGGGATGCCCGTCCGGGACGCCTGGTTCGTGGGGGAGAAGTACTGGCGTGACGCACTGTGCGCCGATCCTTCGTGCTGCCCGCTTCCGGGGCGCCCGGTGCAGCAGATCCGGGACAGCACGCTGAACACCGAAATGGTGTACAGGGGCAGCAGCGTCGGCCCGGCTCCGGCAGCAGGCGGCGCGCCGGCAGCGGCCGTCCCCGCCATCCACCTTGCAGCTGTCCTTGAGGCGCAGGCGGGCTGGGAGGAAGAGCTTGGCAGGCGCTCCGGGAGCAGGCAGCAGTTCAATGCCGTGCTCGACTTCTGGGAGATGCTGCTGGAGCGGACCGGGTCCGGGCCGTGGATCCCGGACGTTGAGCGGGACGCCTTCCTCAGGGCCACCCTGCTCTGCCACACCTGGCGTGATGCCGTGCTGGTGATGGCAGCCGCCGGCAGGACCGCCGCGGCGGCCGGGGCCGTCCACTTTGGTGTCTTTGAGGACCCGACGGGCGACGGCATTGACGCCTCCGTGGTGCCGTTGCCGCTGGTGCCGCCGGCAGCAGGTGCGCGCCGGAATCCGAGGGGAGGCCGGGCAGGGGCCGCTTCGGCAGGGCCCGCGGCGCTCCGTCCACGGGTGCCGCTTCCCGCACGGGGAACAAGGGCACGCGCCGAATCCGTTCCCGCAGGCTACGGAGAGGTCCTTATGGGCATGGCACCCGAGGTTCCCGATTGGGAGGCCCTGGAAGCATTGGACCGGGTCCTTGGGCAGTTGGCTGCCTTGGGCGGGCCTGCGGCCGCGGCAGCCCTGACGCTTCGGGGCTGGGTCTCGTGGTGCCGGGGCCGCGGCTCGTACTCGGCTGCCTACCTGGGGCAGGCCCTTGAGCTTGAGCCGGGCTACCGGCTGGCGGAACTACTGCTGGACCTCGTGGGCAGAGGAACCCTTTGCGGCTGGGCTGCGCGGAAAGACGCGGCCTGGCAGAAGTTCCGGGAGGTCCCGGCCGGGGAGTGAGCGGAGCCGTATCCTGCCGGCACGGAGATATCCACCCATGGAAGGGGCGCGCGGCCGCGCGGCGCGGCGGCACTGTCAGCGGCACCATGCGGGGCAGGAGTAACGGATGGCGGCAGGAGAGGCCGGATCCGGGCAAATCATGAGACAATGGATGCCGAGACCCGGTTGGGTCCGTGTACCGAGTGCTTGTAAGCGGTCCCGCAAGGGAACATTACAGCCGCTCCGGGAGTTGTCTTAAGTGACTCTGCCGGCCGTGGTGGCGCTTGGTTTTCATCACGGACTTGACAGGGTCATAGTGGTGTTGCCCGTATGGTGATTCCACAGACCACCGCTAGAAAGGTTTTCTGTGACCCCGTCTTCCACGAAGAAGGATTCCGCCGCCCAGGATGTCTTGTCCCCTGAGGAGAAGCAGGCCGCGACCAATGCCAAGCGGGCAGCCACACGTGCTGCCAACAAGGCTTCGGCAGGCGAGGCTGCAGCGGACGGCAAGCGCGAGCCCAAGAAGCGTGGGCCCAAGCCCGGCGCCAAGGCTGCAGCAGCGGCCGCGGGAAAGTCCGCCGGTGACACCGACCCGGATGAGGTCGAAGAAGTCGAGGAAGACCTCGACGTCCTCGAAGGGCCGGACGCAGTAGAGGATGCCGATACCGAGGCCGATCCCGTCAAGGGTGCAGCCGGCAGTGGCAAGGGCTTTGTCTACTCCGACGCGGACGACGACGACGCCCCGGTGCAGCAGGTCATGTCTGCCGGTGCCACGGCCGACCCCGTCAAGGACTACCTGAAGCAGATCGGCAAGGTGGCACTGCTCAACGCGGAGCAGGAAGTGGACCTGGCACTGCGGATCGAAGCCGGGCTGTTTGCCGAGGAGAAGATCGCCGCGGACGACGGATCCATGGACCCGAAGTATAAGCGCGAACTCGAATTCATCATCCACGACGGCAAGCGCGCCAAGAACCACCTGCTCGAGGCCAACCTCCGCCTGGTGGTCTCGCTCGCCAAGCGCTACACCGGCCGCGGCATGCTGTTCCTGGACCTCATCCAGGAAGGCAACCTGGGCCTGATCCGCGCTGTCGAGAAGTTCGACTACACCAAGGGTTTCAAGTTCTCCACGTACGCCACGTGGTGGATCCGCCAGGCCATCACCCGCGCCATGGCTGACCAGGCCCGCACCATCCGTATTCCGGTTCACATGGTCGAGGTCATCAACAAGCTCGCCCGTGTGCAGCGCCAGATGCTGCAGGACCTGGGCCGCGAACCCACGCCCGAAGAACTGGCACTGGAACTGGACATGACCCCTGAAAAGGTTGTCGAAGTCCAGAAGTACGGCCGTGAACCGATCTCGCTGCACACCCCGCTGGGCGAGGATGGCGACTCCGAGTTCGGCGACCTGATCGAGGACTCCGAGGCCGTTGTCCCCGCCGACGCCGTGAGCTTCACCCTCCTGCAGGAGCAGCTGCACTCGGTGCTGGACACCCTCTCTGAGCGCGAGGCCGGCGTGGTTGCCATGCGCTTCGGCCTCACCGACGGACAGCCGAAGACTTTAGACGAAATCGGAAAGGTCTACGGCGTGACCCGCGAGCGGATCCGCCAGATCGAATCGAAGACCATGTCCAAGCTGCGGCACCCCTCCAGGTCGCAGGTGCTGCGGGACTACCTGGACTAAGTCCCCGCAATGGCCAGGCAGGGGCCGTCCGGGACCCACTGAAAAGTGGGTCCCGGACGGCCCCTGCTGTTTCGCTCCGTTGTCTCCTGGTCTGCAGCGCCATGTCCCGTGCGGGCCGGGCCCAGTCCGGCCAGGGGTCCTTAAACGCCTGCGGGACCCTTCCGAATGGAAGAGTCCCGCAGGGTCGTTGTTACCGATGCCTCATCTAGTCGATTTCCACGGCAGCTTTCTCGTGAAGCTTTCCCGTCTCGTCGTGCCAGTCGGAGCTCAACGGCTTGAGCGTCGCTTCGACTGCACGGGCGTGGTGGCCGCAGAACAACAGCTCACCGCCGGAGGACTCGAGTACAACCCGGACATATGCCTGGGCTCCGCAACGATCGCACCGGTCCAGTGCGTTGAGCGTGCGGTCTGCCACTGCTGTTGTCATGTCGGCCTCCTTAGTAGATCAGTACATCTATATAACCAGCATTCGTATCCAATCCATCGCAAGGATGGGGCAAGTTCGCTGTGCGCGTATCCGCAAGGTTCGGTCAAGAACTTCCCAGTTCCGCCCGCCACCACGGTCCGTGGCGCGCCGCACACCGGGCCGCGGGTGTGGCAGACGGTTCTGCCCGCTGCAGCGGACTACCCTAGAAGGTGCGGTCCCAGCGCCGCATCGACGTCCCTGAAGGAGTTCATCACCAGTGGCACCAAGCTCTGAGTACACCGCCCGGCACCTTTCCGTCCTGGAAGGCCTCGAAGCCGTCCGCAAGCGCCCGGGTATGTACATCGGCTCCACCGACTCGCGCGGCCTCATGCACTGTCTCTGGGAAATCATCGACAACTCCGTGGACGAGGCCCTGGCCGGGTTCGGCCACGACATCCGGATCATCCTGCACGCGGACAACTCCGTGGAAATCCACGACGACGGCCGCGGCATCCCCATCGACAAGGAGCCAAAGACGGGGCTCACCGGCGTCGAAGTGGTGTTCACCAAGCTGCACGCCGGTGGCAAGTTCGGCGGCGGGTCCTACACGGCCTCCGGCGGCCTGCACGGTGTGGGCGCATCGGTGGTCAACGCCTTGTCCTCGCGCCTGGACGTCGAGGTGGACCGGGGTGGCAAGACCTACAGGATGTCCTTCCGCCGCGGTGAGCCCGGCCGCTTCAAGGACACCGGGTCCCGCCTGGATCCGGCAGCTCCGTTCACGCCGTTCGTCAACGACTCCGTGCTGGACGTGGTGGGCAAGGCCAAGCGCGGCGTGACCGGAACCCGGATCCGCTACTGGGCTGACCGGCAGATCTTCACCCCCGATGCCAAGTTCTCTTACGATGACCTGGTTGCCCGCGCACGCCAGACCTCGTTCCTGGTGCCCGGCCTCAAGCTGACCGTCCGGGACGAGCGCAGGGTCCCCGGGACCCCCGGTGAAGCAGGTCCCTTCGAAGAGGTTTTCCACCACGACGGCGGCATCTCCGAGTTCGTCGAGTTCCTTGCAGCCGATCCGGCCGTCACGGACGTTTGGCGGCTTCACGGTTCCGGAAAGTTCAAGGAGACGGTCCCGGTCCTTGATGAGCGCGGACACAGCCAGCTGGCCGAGGTCGAGCGCGACTGCGAGGTGGACGTGGCGCTCCGCTGGGGGATCGGCTACGACAGCTCCGTGCGGAGCTTCGTGAACATCATCGCCACCCCGAAGGGCGGCACCCACCAGTCCGGGTTCGAACAGGCCCTGATCAAGACCTTCCGGAAAGCCGTGGAGGCCAACGCCCGGAAGCTCAAGGCCGGCAACGACAAGATTGAAAAGGACGACATCTTCGCCGGCCTGACGGCCGTGCTGACCGTCCGGCTCGCCGAACCGCAGTTCGAAGGCCAGACCAAGGAAATCCTGGGAACCAGCGCCGTCCGCGCCATCGTGGCCAAGGTGGTGGAGCGCGAAATCTCCGCCAAGCTGTCCTCCAGCAACCGGAACGACAAAGCCCAGTCGGCGCTGCTGCTGGAGAAGATCGTCAACGAGATGAAGTCCCGCATCTCGGCGCGCGTGCACAAGGAGACCCAGCGGCGCAAGAACGCGCTGGAAACTTCCTCCATGCCCACCAAGCTTGCCGATTGCCGGACGGACGACGTCGGGCGTTCCGAACTGTTCATCGTGGAAGGTGACTCCGCGCTGGGCACGGCCAAGCTGGCCCGTTCCTCGGACTTCCAGGCGCTGCTGCCCATCCGCGGCAAGATCCTGAACGTCCAGAAGGCCTCGGTGGGGGACATGCTCTCCAACGCCGAGTGTGCCGCCCTGATCCAGGTGGTCGGGGCAGGTTCCGGCCGCAGCTTCGACATCAGCGCCGCCCGCTACGGCAAGGTGATCCTCATGACCGACGCCGACGTGGACGGCGCCCACATCCGGACACTGCTCCTGACCCTGTTCTTCCGCTATATGCGTCCCATGATCCTTGAGGGCCGGGTGTTCGCCGCCGTGCCGCCGCTGCACCGGGTGGAGGTCATCAACGCCGGCCAGAAGGCCAACGAGATGATCTATACCTACTCCGAGGCCGAGCTCCACGTGCTGCTGGCCCGCCTGGCGAAGGAGGGCAAGCGGTACAAGGAGCCGATCCAGCGGTACAAGGGCCTGGGGGAGATGGACGCCGAGCAGTTGGCCGAGACCACCATGGATCCGCGGCACCGCACCCTTCGCAAGGTGGGGATCGAGAATGCGCAGCAGGCTGAGGAGATTTTCGACCTGCTGATGGGCTCGGACGTGTCCCCGCGCAAGGACTTCATCATTGCCGGCGCCTCCAGCCTGGACCGGGAGCGTATCGACGCGTGACAGCCGCCGGTTTTCGCGCGGCTGAACCACCAGGAGGCAGCGCGCGACGGCGGCGCGTCAGCCGAGCAGTCCGGGTACCACCAGCAGGGCGGTAGGCAGCGCCAGCAGGAGGATGCAGCCGGCCAGGACGGCGCTGCGGACAGCGGCAGGAAGCTGGGGCTGCGGCGTCAGGAGCCGGCTGACCCGGGAGGCAGCCGTCCGGACCGCATCCGAGCCCGGGCCGCCCGATGCCGCCTCGAGGCCCGAAAGGGCAAGGGTAGGGGACGACGGCCGGATGTCGCCGCCCCCGGAGTTGCCCGCCGAACCGCTGGCCACAATGGCGATGGCCTTGATGAGCGTCGCTTTGCTTTCCGTCCGAAGGGCGACGTCGTCGGCCAGCATCTCGATCAGCGAATTCACCGACTCCTGCGCAAGCCGGGTGGTGGGCAGCCAGGGGAGGGCCTGCCGCCAGGCCGCGAAGGCCCACAGGAGCAGGTGGTGCCGCTGGCTCAGGTGGGCGTTCTCGTGGATGAGGACGGCACGAAGCTCAGCCGGTTCAAGGGCAGCCATCAGGCCATCCGACAGTACGGTGACCGAGCGGGCGCCTCCCGGAAGGCAGTAGGCAACAGGGGAATCGTGGCTGATGACCAGAGTTCCGGCGTCCTGGCCTGACGGGGAAGCCAGGATGGCGAGCAGTTCGCGGTGCCGGCGCCGCTGCCGCTGGATCTTGTAGTACGTCAGCAACAGGGTGAAGACCAGGTGGGCCGTGAGCAGGGCGGCAGCGGACAGGGCAAAGATATGCCAGAACCCCAGCGCCGTGGTGGGGGCATTGAAGAGCACCATGCCGGCAAGGGCGCGCAGCCCCGCGATGAGGTTGTCACCCACAGGTTCCAGGCCGTAGACCAGCATGGCGCCGATCATGGAGAGACCACCTGCGAGTGCGATCGCCTGCCACAGCAGCATGGCCGTGAAGGGCGACCTGGCCGGCCATTGTGCCCGTGACAGGAGGATTGGCACCGGCCACGCCAGGATTATCGCAAGGACCGCCAGCAGGTATGAGGCCCAGAACATGGTGTGCTAGAGATGACCCAGCAGTTTGCGCAGCGTTTCGGCTTCACCTTCGGAGACAGACCCGATGAAGCGGGCCAGCACGGCCTCGCGGTCCGGGGCCGACCCAAGGACCTCATGCATGAGTTCGGCGGTGTGGTCTGCACGGCTGGACACTGCCTGGTACCGGTGCGGGCGGGTGCCGCGTTCGCGTTCGACCAGGCCCTTCTTTTCCAGGCGGGAAAGTACGGTAAGCACCGTGGTGACGGCGAGTTCCTTGCCTTCGTGGCCGGGGCCGCCCTGCGCCGCCGACGTGCGCGCCAACTGATCCCTCAGGGTATTGGCCGTAGCCGCTTCCTGGCCCGCCCAGAGCAGGTCCATCACTGCCCGTTCCAGTTCACCAAGACTAGCCATGTCACTTTTCCTTTTATTTCCCCGCACCGTGCGCTGTGCGCCAGGTGACGTCACGCGGTTGTTCAACTACACAACTAAATTTACCCCGAAAACGCCGAACCTTCTACATCGGGTAGAACATCTGGCGCGCCGCGCCCAGGTGGGCGATCCTAGGGAGGACGGTTGGTTTTCGTCCGCCGCCGACCATGTTCTACACTTTGTAGAAGTTACAGTTCTACGAAGCGTAGAAAACTGCATTGGCTAACAGTAGGGACTGCCATGGACGCCTTGGAAATCGCACGCTGGCAATTCGGCATCACCACCGTCTACCACTTCATGATGGTGCCGCTGACCATCGGCCTGGGCCTGGTGGTCGCCGTGATCCAGACGGCCTGGTACCGCACCGGCAAGCCGGAGTACCTGCGCATGACCAAATTCTGGGGAAAGCTTTTCCTCATCAACTTCATCATGGGCGTTGCCACCGGCATTGTGCAGGAGTTCCAGTTCGGCATGGCCTGGAGCGAGTACAGCCGCTTCGTCGGTGACGTCTTCGGCGCCCCGCTGGCCCTCGAGGCCCTCCTGGCCTTCTTCGTCGAGTCCACCTTCCTGGGCCTGTGGATCTTCGGGTGGAAGCAGCTCAAGCCCGCCATCCACCTTGCCTGCCTCTGGGTGGCCGTCGTCGGCTCGGCGCTGTCCGCCTACTTCATCATCGTGGCCAACAGCTGGATGCAGCACCCGGTGGGCGTGGAAATGATCAACGGCCGGCCCGTCATGACCGACGCCTGGGCCGTGTTCACCAACAACACCGCCCTGGTTGCCGTACCGCACACCCTGTTCGGCGCCCTCGCCGTGGCGGGCGGCTTCCTCCTGGGCATCGCCTGGTACCACCTGTGGCGGAGGCGGCACGACGGCGTCGACACCGTTGGCGCCGACGGCCGGATCATCCCCGGCGAAGACGCCAGCATTTCCGGCCGCGACCGGGCCGACTACAAGGTGTGGATCCGGTCCCTGCGCATCGGTGCCGTGGTGGCCATGATCTCCTTTGCCGGCACCGCCGTCACCGGTGACCTGCAGGGCAAGCTCATGTTCCAGCAGCAGCCCATGAAAATGGCCGCGGCAGAGGCTGCGTGCCACGACGGCACCGGCTTCTCCGTCCTGAGCGTCGGCAACGTGGGCTCGAAGAACTGCGACGACGTCGTGGCAGTGATCGAGGTCCCCGGCATCCTTTCCTTCCTGGCCAAGGGTGACTTCACCACCGAGGTGAAGGGCGTCAACAGCCTGCTGCCCGAGTACAAGGAAAAGTACGGAACCACGCTCCCGGACAACCCGATCTACGGGGACCGCGCCGGCCAGGAGATCCAGTACGTACCCGTCATGGAAGTCACCTACTGGGGCTTCCGGATGATGATCGGCTTCGGCGGCCTCGCGGCGCTGGCTGCGCTGGTGGCACTCTGGATAACCCGCAAGGGGACGGTGCCGGAATCCCGGTGGCTGATGCGCCTGGCAGTGTTTGGCATCCTTGCACCCTTCGGTGCCAACGCCGCCGGCTGGATCTTCACCGAGATGGGCCGCCAGCCGTTCGTGGTGGCACCCAATCCCGACCCGAGCGGCATCGACCAGGTGTTCATGTTCACCGCCGCCGCCGTATCACCCGGTGTGTCCGCAGGGGAGCTGATCGCCTCGCTGGTGGCCCTGACCGCCGTCTACGCCGTCCTGCTGGTGGTGGAAGTAAAACTGCTGGTCAAGTACATCCGCGGCGGTGTGGTCTCCGCTATGCCGGAACTCGGCCACGCCCCGGTGGACGAGAACGAGGATGAAACCCCGGGCCCAGGCGGCCCCAAGCCCGCCGACGACGTCCTGGCCTTCGCCTACTAGCAGAGGAAACACACAATGGAACTGCTGCCCACCATCTGGTTCATCGCCATTGCGGTGCTGTGGACCGGCTACCTCTTCCTCGAAGGTTTCGACCTGGGCGTAGGGATGCTGATGAAGCTCTTCGCCCGCAACAACACCGAACGCCGCGTTCTCCTGAACACCATTGGGCCCGTCTGGGACGGCAACGAGGTGTGGCTGCTGACTGCCGGCGGCGCCACCTTCGCGGCCTTTCCGCTTTGGTACGCGTCCTTGTTCTCCGCGCTCTACCTCCCGCTCCTGGTGGTCCTGCTCGCCCTGATCTTCCGCGCGGTGGCATTCGAGTACCGCGGCAAGGTGGACACCGACAGCTGGCGGAACCGCTGGGACTGGGCCATCGCGCTGGGTTCCTTCTTCGCCGCATTCGGCGTCGGCGCCGCCTTGGCCCTTACCACCACCGGGCTGCCGCTGAACGCCAACGGTGACCGCGAAGGCGGCCCCATGGCCTGGTTCAGCGGGTACGCCCTCCTTGGCGGCGCGGCAGTGGTGGGCTTCTCGCTCGTGCACGCGCTGGCATTCCTGGCACTAAAGACGGACGGGGATGTCCGGCACCGTGCCCGCCAGTGGTTCGTGCGGCTGCTGCCGGTCCTGCTGCTGCCCATCGCCGCATGGGCGCTGGCCATCCAGTTCATGGACGGGAAGCCCTGGACCTGGGCCGCCGTCGTCCTTGCCGTCGCCGCCGCCATCACTGCCTGGCTGCTGGCCCGGAAGGGCGCTGAAGGCAGGGCCTTCCTGGCCCTCGGCGGCTTCCTGGTGCTGGGCACGGCATCCATCTTTGGTGCGGTCTTCCCCGTGGTGCTGCCCTCCACGCTGGACAGCGCCTTCGACCTCACTGTCTCCAACGCATCCTCCTCGGACTACACGCTGGGGCTGATGAGCATCGTGGCGGCATTCGGCCTTCCCCTGGTGATTGCGTACCAGGCATGGACCTACTGGGTGTTCCGCCGCCGGGTAAGCACCGCGCACATCCCGGAAGCCCACAGCTTCCTCCCGGCGGTCGCTGCCAGGGCCTTCACCACCAAGGGCTGACGTGCGGCCAACATTTCCCGCCGGTCCGTCCACCCGCTCGGCGATCTACTGGCTGGGACTCCTGGCGGCGCTCAAGGCCCTGTCCCTGGTCCTGATCGGCCAGGCAGTGGCATCGGTCCTGGCCGGACTCGTCGCCGGGAACCCGGCCTGGGGGAGCCAACTGACCGCCGGACTTGCCGGCGTCGTGCTTCGGTCCCTGACCGTCTGGGGCCAGGCCGTCGCTGCCCGCCGCGCTGCCCTGGGCGTGAAGGAGGAACTGCGCGCCGAACTGCTGGACCGGGCCCTGCGCACGGGTGTGCGCGGATCCGGCCCGGGCGACGGCGGGCTGGCGGTCCTTGCCACCCGCGGCCTGGACGCCCTGGACAGCTACTACACCCAGTTCCTTCCCGCACTGGTCAACTGCGCCGCCGTTCCGCTGCTGCTGGGGGCCCGGATCCTCTTCGCGGACTGGGTCAGCGCGCTGGTGATCGTGCTGACAGTTCCGCTGATCCCGGTGTTCATGGTGCTGATCGGCAGGTACACCGAGGACAGCGTGCGGGAAGCCCAGGCCACCCTGGCGCGGCTGTCGGCGCACATGCTGGAGCTGGCCAAGGGCCTGCCGGTCCTGGTGGGGCTGGGACGTGCCACCGCCCAGCGGAAGGCCCTTGAGGAGATCTCGGAGGAGTACCGCTCCCGCACCATGGGCACCCTGCGCACTGCTTTCCTGTCCGCCCTGGCCCTGGAGCTCATCGCGACCATCTCGGTGGCAGTGGTGGCCGTCTTCATCGGTGTCCGGCTGGTGCATGGCGACATGCCGCTGGAAGCCGGCCTGCTGGCCCTCCTCCTGGCACCTGACTGCTACCTCCCGCTGCGGGAACTCGGCACCGCCCACCACGCCAGCGACGACGGCAGGGTCGCACTGGCGGAAACGGCCGCCGTGACCAGTGCCCCCGAGCCGGCACCGCTCCCGGCGGCCAAGGCCGGCAGGCCCGGTGCCCCGCTTGAAGTCACCGGACTGACCGTGACATACGCCGGGCGGTCCGCAACCGCCGTCGGGCCCATGACGTTCACCGCGCCGCTGGACAGGATCACGGCATTGGACGGCCCCAGCGGCGCCGGCAAGAGCACCGTCCTGGGCGTCCTTGCCGGGATCATCGGCCACGGTGGCGGCACCAGCGTCACCTGCTCCATCAGCGGGCTTGACCGCCGCTCCGTGGCATGGGTGCCGCAGCACCCGGTCATGGTGGCCGGAACCGTCCTGGAGGAGGTACTGCTGTACCTGTCGCCTGACTCCGGCCACGGCCCGGACCGGTTCGCCGCCGAAGATGCCGCCCGCCGCTGCCTGGCACGTGCCGGAGCCGGGCACCTGGCCCCAAAGCACCAGGCGGAACTGAGCCCGGGTGAGCTGCGCCGCGTCGCACTGGCCCGCGGCCTGGCCAGGATCGAGGCCGGTGCCACCCTCCTGCTGCTCGACGAACCCACCGCGCACCTGGATGACGCGTCGGCCGTGATCGTGGAGGACGCCATCCGCCGGCTCCGCGGCCAGGTCACGGTGGTCCTGGTGGCCCACAACCAGCGCACCCGGCAGCTGGCGGACCTGCTGGTACCGGTGGCGCCTGCGTCCCGGACCCACGCAACGGCCCGGCAGGACGACGCCGATGCCGCGTTGCTGCCTGCGGCCCCCGCCGGCGTCCCGCATAGAGCCAGCGCTGCAGACGGGGCGGCCACGGACCGCGCTTCGACGGACAACCCCGTCACACGGAACCCGGCCGTACGTGCCGCTGAAAAGGCTGCCCCCGGGGCCTTCCGCCTGCTGGCAGCACTCCTGGCTCCGGTGCGGGGCAAGTTCGCGGCCGCCGCCTTCGTCGGCACCCTGGCGGCCCTCTTCGCCGTCGCGCTTTCCGGCCTGTCCGGCTGGCTCATCATCCGGGCGAGCGAACAACCGCCCATCCTGTACCTGTTGACCGCCATCGTCGGGGTCCGGTTCTTCGGCATCGGCCGGGCCGTGTTCCGCTACTGGGAGCGGCTGCTGCTGCACGATGCCGTGTTCGCCGCACTCACCCGGCTCCGCGGCCGGCTCTGGGAGTCGCTGAGCCGGCGCGCCCTCTCGCTGCGCCGGCTGCTGCAGGGCGGCAACGTTCTGGGTACGGTGATTGACGACGTCGATACCGTCCGGGACCTCCTGCCCCGGGTGGTCCTGCCGCCCGCCACCGCGGTGGCGGTGTCCGTCCTGGCCGTGGCAGCCACCGGCGTCCTGGTACCGGATGCCCTTCCCGCCGTGGCCGGTGCGGCCGTCGGCGGCCTGCTGCTGGCGCCTGCCGCGGCCTTGTGGGGCGACCGCAGGTCCGCTGCCGCCGAGCAGTCCCTGCGCTCGGGCGTGCTGCGCCGCGTCACCGCTGCCCTCGATGCCCGCGCGGATCTGCACGCCAACGGCGTGGCACCACGCGTGCTCGAGGCGCTGCTGGCGGAAGACCGGGACGCCACCCGCGCTTCGCGGCGCTCCGCCTGGGCGGACGGGCTGGGCCATGCCGTTGCCACAGCAGCCTGTGGGACGGCAGCCCTGGCTGCTGCCTGGCTGGCGGGGCCCGCAGTCCTCGCGGCCCAGGTGGCACCGGCGGCCGCCGCCGTGGTGGTCCTTCTCCTGCTTGCCCTGGTGGAACCCTACGCGGCGATGACGACGGCGGTGCGCCAGTACCCCGCCCTGCGGTCCGTCATGCGGCGGGTGGGGGAGCCCGGCGCCCTGGCGGCCGGCAGCGAACCACGCGGGGGCCTGCAGCCCGTTTCCCGCCGGGCCGGGGACACGCCGGGCGTTGAGCTCCTGGACCTGGCCGCGGAATGGCCGGGCGGCCCCCCGGTGTTCGCCGGCATCACTGCTGTGGCAGTTCCCGGGCGCTGGCTGGCGGTCACCGGACCGTCCGGCTCCGGCAAATCGACGTTGCTGTCGGTGCTGCTGGGCTTCCTGCCGCCGGCATCCGGACAGGTCCGGGTCACCGGCCGGGCAGCATGGTGTCCGCAGGAGGCCCACCTGTTCGATTCCACGATCAGGGGAAACCTGCTGCTGGGACGGCCGATCGAGGACGGCCCGGCGCCGGCGTCCGACCGCGAGCTGGAGGCGGTGCTTGCCGCCGTCGGCCTTTCCGCGCTGGTGGGCAGGCTGCCAGCCGGGCTGGACACCCGCATCGGCCCCGGCGGCGCCTTCCTCAGCGGCGGCGAGCGCCAACGCCTGGCTGTGGCCCGGACCCTGCTGACGGGGGCGGAAGTGATCCTGCTCGATGAGCCCACCGCGCACCTGGATGCGGAGTCCGCGGCCACCATGCTGGCGGACCTGCGCGCCGGACTGCGGGACCGCACCGTGGTGCTGGTGACCCACAACCCCGCCGACATCCAGGCCGGTGATGCCCGGCTGGAACTTTCGGAGCCGGCCGGACAGTCCAGGGGCTCCCTGGCGCCTTCGCGCTAAGCGCTGCCGGACGCGCTGCCGCCACGGCTCCGGCGGCCAAGCGCGCTTCCGTCAGCCGTCGACGTCGTGCAGGTGGTGGACCACGTCATGCAGGAAGTACTGCGAGAGCGTCAGGACGGTGAACTCGGAGCCGTTGCTGCGCACGCCCTTGCGCCCCCAGTCCTCTTCGGGGACGCCGGCGAAGGCTTCGGCGGCCTCGTGTCCCTCCGCTGCCAGCTCCGGACCCACCTCGGACGGGTCGGCGTTGGCGTAGTCCTTCTCGATGGCCGTCCGGTCCTGGTCCCAATCAGCGAAGCGGGCGTCGTCCTCGGCGAGCATCAGGTTCAGCCTCTGGTTGAACAGGGTAAAGACGTCCCGTACATGGCACGCGTACTCCACCGCGGACCAGGTCTGTCCGTTCGGGCGCTCCGCCGCGTCCGGCCGCCGAAGGACGGCCAGCCAGCGGGGAATCATGCTTTCGACGCTTCCCGGAACCGTGGCGGGCGTGGCGGTTGGGGCATGGAAGTTGCACTCCGGGCAGGGCCGGGAGAGGACCCAGGTCCAGTCCTTGTCATCAGGCGCGATAGGCATGGGAGCAGTCTAAGCTGTGCGGGCCAAAAGACTCTGGGCCGCAGGGAGCGTCCCGGCTAGCGTGGCCGCATGAGCCCGGAAGCGCGCAAGGACGCGCAAAGCATGGTGCGGCTGGCCGGCCTGACGAAGCGGTTCGGCCGGAACACGGCGCTCGACGACGTGACCCTCACCATTGGGTCAGGCGAGGTGTTCGGCTACCTGGGTCCGAACGGGGCAGGCAAGACGACCACCATCCGGCTGCTGATGGGAATGCTGCGGCCCACATCCGGAACGGCGTCCGTCCTGGGAATGGATACCTGGCGCGAATCCCGGGGCGTCCACCGGGTGGTGGGCTACGTTCCCGGCGAGCCGGCGCTCTACGACCGCCTGACCGGCCACCAGCACGTGGCCTACTGCGCCCATCTGCGGCACCGGGACGACAGCGGGCGTGCGGCAGAGGTGGCTGACCGGCTGGAACTGGACCTGGGAAAACCGGCCCGCACGCTGTCACGCGGGAACCGGCAAAAGCTCGCCATCGTCCTCGCGGTCATGTCCAGGCCGCGGCTGCTCGTGCTGGACGAACCAACCAGCGGGATCGACCCGCTGGTGCAGCAGGTGTTCCACTCCATCCTGCGTGAACACACGGCCGGCGGCGGTTCGGCCCTGTTCTCCTCCCATGTCCTGGGCGAGGTGGAGCGCGTCGCAGACCGGATCGGGGTGGTCCGGGGCGGCAAACTGGTGGCGGTGGAGCGGCTGCAGGACCTGGCCGCCCGCTCCCTGCACCGGGTGCGGGCCAGATTCGCCGGCGACGTATCCGTGGCCGAGTTTACCGGAGTCCCCGGGGTACGGGACGTGCTGGTGGACGGCCGGACCCTGAGCTGCAACGCCCCGCAATCGGCCCTGGACGCCCTGCTGAAACGGGTCAGTGCCCGGGAGGTGGAGGACTTCGAATGTTCCGAGGCCCCGCTGGAGGAGACGTTCCTGAGCTATTACGGGATGGACCGGGCGGACGGCAGCGCTGCGCCCGGCCCAGCGGAACGCGCGGCCGGAGCGGTGGGGCACCGTGCTGGCTAGCGTCCTGCTGAAAACGCTCCGGGACCAGGGCAGGCTGCTGGTCGCCTGGGCCGTCTCCCTGGCCCTTGTCGTGGCCATGTACGCAGCCGTCTGGCCCTCGGTGAAGTCCCAGCCCTCCATCAGCGCCTTCATCGAGCAGATGCCGGAGGCCTTCAGTTCCCTCTTTGCCACTTCCAGTGCAGACCTGTCCACCCCCACCGGGTACATCCAGGTGGAGCTGCTGTCCTTCATGGGTCCCATCGCAGTCCTGATCTACGCCGTCAGCTCCGGTGCGGGAGCCATCGGCGGGGAAGAGGACCGCCACACCATGGACCTGCTGCTCGCCAACCCCGTGGGCCGGGGAAGGGTGGTGGTGGACAAGTTCCTCGCCATGGTGGCGGGCACGTTCCTGTTGGCCGCCGTCATGGGTCTGTCCCTGTTGCTTGAAGGCAACCTGGTGGACCTGGTCCTGCCGGCGGACAAGGTGGCAGCGGCCATGCTGCACCTGGCGCTCCTGGGCGTCGTGTTCGGGGCGCTCGCCCTGGCGTTGTCAGCGGCGACCGGTCGGACCGGGCTCAGCCGCGGCGTCCCTGCAGTGCTGGCGGTCCTGGCCTACATCGTCAATGCCCTGGCACCCATGGTGGACGTTTTTGACCGGATCCAGAAGGTCTCGCCGTTCTTCCAGTACATCGCCCACGACCCGCTCCGCAACGGCACCGCCTGGGACAGTGTGCTGGTATCTGCCGTGACCATCGCGGTGCTGGTGGCGCTCGCCGTCGCCGGATTCCGGCGCCGGGACGTCGCCGGCTGAGCCGGCCACGCCGCCGGCACTACTCCGCGGTGTCGCCGGCTGCGCCGCCGTCCATCCACGCCATGGCAGGGCCGACTGCTTCGACGGCCTGGGAGAGCGGGACGCCCGAGCCGTCGCGGCGGCCATGCTCCTGGGGCAGTGACCGCGCCACTCCTGCCGCGGAGGACGCCTTGGCCGGCCCGTGGCCCGCCCAGGCCAGCAGGAGCATGTCCTCGCCCTTGAGGAACCGGTGCGACCGGACCCCGGCAGTGGCGCGCCCCTTGGCCGGATATTCGGAGAACGCCGTGACTTTGGCCGTGCCCGGGGCAGTGCCCGGCAGGGCGCCGTTGGTCCCGGCGATGGTGACCACGACGGCGGCCTCATCCTGGGGCTGTACGGCACCAAAGAAAATCACCTGGTCACCAGCGGCGAGTTTGATTCCGGCCATGCCGCCGGCGGTGCGGCCCTGGGGGCGGACCACGGCGGCGGGGAACTTCAGCAGCTGGGCCTCCCGGGTGAGGAACACCAGTTCGGTGTCATCGCCGCCGGCGGGAGCGACTCCCACCACCACGTCCTTGTCCTTGAGGGTGATGACTTCCCAGTCTTCCCGGTTCAGCGGGTAGTCCGGCTGGACGCGTTTCACCACGCCCTGGGCGGTGCCGACGGCCAGGACTTCATCCAGCCGCGCGAACGCCACCAGGGTTTCACCCTTCACCAGGGTGAGGAACTCCTTGGCAGGGACGCCGCCGGCCAGGTTGGGCAGGCCGGCCACGGGCGGCAGGACCGGCATGTCCATGACCTGAAGCCGGAGCATCCGGCCCTGCGAGGTGACCGCCGCGATTTCGCCGCGGGCCGACGTCTTGACCACCGAGGTGTATACGTCGTGCCTGCTCCGGGGACCTGCCTCGGCGAGCGGTTCCTGGTTGCTGGTGCGTGCCACCTGCCCGGACGCGGTGAGGATGGCCCAGCAGGGGTCGTCGGCGATTTCCAAGGACAGCGGGGCAGCCTTGCCCTTCTTGGCCCCGGCAAGCTCGGCGGCGGCGACAGTGGGGGACACGGCCTCGGACTCCAGGAGCACGGTGCGGCGCGGGGTGCCGTGTTCCTTGGCGATCGCGCCGAGTTCGTCGGAGACCACGGTGCGGAGCAGCTCCTCGGAGTCCAGGATGGCCTGCAGTTCCGCGATGTCGCGGCGGAGTTCGTCCTGTTCTTTTTCCAGTTCGATCCGGGAGTACTTCGTTAGCTGCCGCAGGCGGAGTTCAAGGATGTAGTTTGCCTGGACCTCGGTAAGGTCGTAGATGGACATCAGCCGCTCACGGGCCGCCGCGGCCTCATCCGAGGACCGGATGATCTGGATGACCTCGTCGATGTCCACGATGGCGATCAGGAGGCCCTCCACCAGGTGGAGGCGGTCCTTTTTCTTGCCGAGGCGGAAGACGGTCCGGCGGCGGACCACGTTGATCCGGTGGTTGACGTAGACGCTCAAAAGGTCCACCAGGCCCAGCGTCTGCGGCTGCCCGTCCACCAGCGTGACGTTGTTGATGCCGAAGGAGTCCTCCATCGGCGTGTACCGGTAAAGCTGCTGCAGGACCGCGTTCGGGTTGAAGCCGTTCTTCAACTCGATCACCAGGCGCAGCCCGTGCTTGCGGTCTGTCAGGTCCACGATGTCGCTGATGCCGGTCAGCTTCTTGGCGTTGACGGCGTCCTTGATCTTCTCGATCACCTTCTCCGGGCCCACCATGTACGGCAGTTCGGTGACCACCAGGCCGGTGCGGCGTGCCGAGAGCTGTTCGATCTCCACCTTGGCCCGGGTCTTGAAGGATCCACGCCCGGTGGCGTAGGCGTCGCGGATACCGTCCAGGCCCACGATCCGGCCGCCGCTGGGCAGGTCCGGGCCCGGGACGAACCGCATGAGGTCCTCCAGGGTGGCGTCGGGGTGCGCAATCAGGTGCCGTGCTGCGGAGATAACCTCCACCAGGTTGTGCGGGGCCATGTTGGTGGCCATGCCGACGGCGATGCCGGTGGCGCCGTTGACCAGCAGGTTGGGGAAAGCGGCGGGAAGGACGTCCGGCTGGGTCAGCTGGTTGTCGTAGTTGGGGACGAAGTCCACCACGTCTTCGTCCAGGTGGTTGGTGAGGGTGAGGGCCGCCGCGGCCAGCCGCGCCTCGGTATACCGCGGTGCTGCCGGGCCGTCGTCGAGCGAGCCGAAGTTGCCGTGCCCGTCGATCAGCGGCAAGCGCAGGGAGAAGTCCTGCGCCATGCGGACCATGGCGTCGTAGATGGCGGCGTCGCCGTGCGGGTGCAGCTTGCCCATGACCTCGCCCACCACGCGGGCGCTCTTGACGTGGCCGCGGTCAGGGCGCAGTCCCATGTCGCTCATCATGTACAGGATGCGGCGCTGGACCGGTTTAAGCCCGTCGCGGGCATCCGGCAGGGCCCGGGAGTAGATCACCGAGTACGCGTACTCCAGGAAGGAGCCCTGCATTTCGGACGTCACGTCGATATCGACGATGTTTTCCGTGTAGCTGTCGTCCACGATGGGTTTTGAACTTTGCCGGCGGGCCATGGGGTTTGGTGAATCCTTCTGCGGTTACTGCGCAGCCTTGGGGTGTGCTGCGATAGTTTTTGGCTAGGCTAAGCCTATGGTGGATCAGCCCGGGGACGGCGAATATCCGGAACATTGGGAAGCCGATGTCGTCCTGCGTGACGGCGGGACAGCGCATCTGCGGCCCATCCACCCGTCGGACGCGGACGCCGTCCAGGCTTTCCACACCGGGCAGTCGCAGAATTCAATCTACATGCGGTTCTTTGCGTTCAAGGCCCGGCTGTCCGCCAAGGAGCTCAAGCGGTTCACCGAGGTGGACTACAAGGACCGGGTGGCGTTCGTCATCACCATCGGCGGCGAAATCATCGGTATCGGCCGCTATGACCGGCTCAGCGATCCCACCGAGGCAGAGGTCGCGTTCAACATCGCGGACTCCCACCAGGGGAGGGGTATCGGCTCCATCCTCCTGGAGCACCTTGCCGCCGCAGCGCACGAAAACGGCATCCGGAAGTTCACCGCCGAGGTCCTGCCGGAGAACCGCAAGATGCTGATGGTCTTCTCCGACGCCGGCTACGACGTCAAGCGCCACTTCGACGACGGCGTCGTCAGCCTCGAGTTCAACATTGACCCCACCGAAAAATCCCGTGCCGTGATGGAATCCCGCGAGCACCGCGCTGAGGCGAGGAGCGTCCGGGAGTTGCTGGCGCCGTCGTCCGTTGCCGTGATCGGTGCCAGCCGCCGGTGGGGAACCGTGGGTTACCAGCTGCTGGAGCACATCATCGAGGGCGGTTTCCACGGCCCGGTGTACGCCATCAATCCCGAGGCGCTGGAACTGGCGGGCATGTTGTCCTACGGCAAGCTCTCCGAGGTGCCCCAGCCGGTCCAGCTGGCCATCATCGCGGTGCCCTACGAGGAGGTCGCCGGCGTGGTGGAGGAGTGTGCGGCGGCCGGTGTCAAGGGTGTGGTGATCGCCTCCGCAGGCTTTACGGACGACGGCGAGCGCGGCCTGCTGCGCCAGCGCGCCCTGGTGCGGCAGGCCAGGGCCAACGGGATGCGGGTGATCGGGCCGGCCTCGCTGGGCATAGCCAATACCCACCCGGACGTGTCCCTGAACGCCTCCATGGCCCCGACGATGCCCCTGCGCGGGAGCCTGGGCCTGTTCAGCCAGTCGGCGGCCATCGGCGTCTCGCTGTACGCCGCCTCGAGCCGGCGGAAGCTGGGCCTGTCCAGCCTCCTCTCGGCAGGCAACCGGGCTGACGTCTCCGGCAATGACATGATGCAGTACTGGGAGGACGACGCCGACACCTCGGCCGTGGGCCTGTACCTGGAGTCGATAGGCAACCCCCGCAAGTTCTCCCGCATCGCACGGCGGCTGGCACGCACCAAACCGGTCATCGTGGCCAAATCCGACACCATGGGGCTCCGCCTGCCGCCGGGGCATGCCGTCCGAACCACGCAGGCGCCGGCGGGAGCGCTGGACGCCATGCTGCGCCAGTCCGGGGTGATCCGCGTCGAAACCGTTGAACAGCTGGTGGACGTGGCACAGGTGGTATCAGCCCAGCCCCTCCCTGCCGGGCCCGACGTCGCCATCTTCAGCAACTCCCAGGCCCTGGGCAACGTGGTGGCGGACAGTGCGGCCGCGCATGGGCTGGGAGTGGCGCAGGTGGTCTCCGGACTCGACCTCGACGCCGGCCAGTCCGTGGCCCTGCCCCTGCTCCGGAAGGCCCTCCTGGATGCCCTGGCCTCCGACGCCGTGCACGCCGCCGTCGCCGCCCTGCTGCCCGCGCGCGGCCTGACCGTCGACGCCGTGGCCGGAGTCCTCGCGGAATGCTCCGCAGCAGCCGGGAAACCGGTAGTGGCGGCGTTCACTGGGATCCTGGACCCCACCATCACCGTGGAGGGCCTGGTGGGAACGGAAGGCTGCACCGTTCCCTGCTTCTCCAATCCCGGTGCAGCCGTGGCCGCCCTCGCCGCCGTGGTCCGCTACGCGGAATGGGCCGCGCGCGACCATGGGCACTTCGTGGAACCCGACGGCTGTGACCCCCGCCAGGCGGCGGCTGAACTTGATGGACTGCTGGCGGACGTCAGCGGCGAGCAACTCAAGCAACTGGACCCGGCGGCAACGACTTCACTGTTGGGCCATTACGGCATTTCCGTCCTGCCCTCGGCACCGTTCACCACCCCGGATGAAGCCGTTGCCGCCGCCGACTCGCTGGGCTGGCCGGTGGTGCTCAAGACCACCGAGCCCGCCCTCCGGCACAGGCTGGACCTTGGCGGCGTGCGGCTTGGCATCGAGGACGCCGAATCGCTGCGCCTGAACGTGCTGCAGATGCGGCGTGCGCTCGCCGCCTACGGAAACCCGGCGCTCGAGGTCCAGGCCATGGCCCCGGTGGGGCAGGCGTGCACTTTCCGGGCCATTGAGGACCCGCTGCTGGGTCCTGTCATCTCCTTTGGCCTCGCCGGTGACGCCGTGAACCTCCTGGACGACTGGGCCCACCGCGTTCCACCGCTCTCCGCAGCGGACGTCCACGATTTCATCCGTGCGCCCAGGGCGTCCCGGAAGCTTTTTGGCTACCAGGGCCTGCCTGCCGTCGACGTGCAGGCCCTGGAGGATCTTGCCGGCCGGCTGGCGTGGATGAAGGACAACCATCCGGAGATTGCGCTGGTGGAATTCAACCCTGTCCTGTGCGGCCCGGCGGGTGCCACCATCCTTGCTGCTGACGTGCGGATTGGCAACGCCGCGCAGCGCACGGACAGCGCGCGGAGGGCGATGCTGGGCTGAGGCGGTTAGCAAGTGACCGGACGATCTGTGAAAATGGGGGCATGAGCTTCCAGCCTTCCGCTTCGGCGCCCGAAACGCCCGGCAACGAAAACCAGGCAGTCCGCCAGCACAGCTCACACAACCACGGAGTCCAGGGCCAAAGCCTGGAGGACGCGCTGCAAAAGGCCGGCTTCTACCCGCGCCTGGTGTCGGACGTCGTTGACGATGCACTCGACGGACGGGACTGCGTAGCCCACCTGGTGCACCTGGAAACCCACTTCGACCGGGCAGAAGTGCGCCGCCACATTACGGTCCTGGTCCTGACCGCGGACATGCTGGTCATCACCCATGTGGACGACCAGCAGTTGGACGAGGCAGGGGAGCAGATCGTGGCCCAGATCTCCACCGAGTCCGTTCCCGTTGCCCAGATCCGGTCTGTGGTGCTCAGCTACATGTACGCGCAGCCGCAGAATTACAAGCCCTCCGACCCCGTCCGGGAGCTGACGCTGTCCATCGCATGGTCGGGCGGCCAGCGGCTGGACATGGGCCCCGCCAGCTGCGGCGATCCGCAGTGCGAGGCCGACCATGGCTACACCGGAACCATTGCGCAGGAGGACATCGTGCTGCGCATCAGCGCCGAGGCGGACGGACTGCAGGCCGTACAGGACGCCAAGCTGTTTGCCCGGGCACTGCGTGCGGTCAACACCGGTTCCGCCGCTCCTGTATCGCACGCCCAGTCCATGGGGCCGCGGCCGCGGTCCGGGGTGTTCGGCAACCGGCTCAGCCGCGGGCACCAGCAGCGCTGATGCCCGACGACAGCCACCAAGCCGCAGTAACCACTGGACGCATTCCCGACCTTCCGCCTGCTCCCGCCTACGGGCACCGCTCCATCGCCGAGGTCCTGACCAGCGCAGCGGCAAGCCTTGGCGTGGACGGATTCAGCAACACCCTTGGACTCCCGGTTGCCTCACGGGTGTGCGTGGTCCTGGCGGACGGCTTGGGCCGGAACCTTCTCAAGCAGAAATCCGCGCACACACCCTTCCTGCGCTCTGTGCTGCAGGCCGGGCAGGGCGACGTCCCGGTGTGGCTGGACTCCGCCTTCCCTTCCACCACCGCAGCGGCCCTCTCCAGCTTTGGGACCGGGCTTCCCGCCGGCCAGCACGGCATGGTGGGCTACGATGTCCTGGACCCCGGCCAGGACAAGGTGGTCAACCTGCTGGGGAACTGGGATCCCGGCGTGGATCCGTCAGCGTGGCAGCCCTTTCCCACCGTGTTTGAACGGATTGCCGGCCAGGTGGACGTCAGCACCGTCAGCCTCTCCCAGTTCGACGGCTCGCCGATGACCCGGGCCGCCCTCCGCGGCGGCAGGTTTATTCCAGGGACAACAGCTCACGCCCGGACGGCCGCCGCTGCCGAAGCCATGGCGGCACCCGGCCCGGCCCTCATGTATTTCTACGTCAACGACCTGGACAAGGCCGGCCACCGCTACGGCTGCCGCTCCGAACAGTGGGAGCACCAGCTCGAAGAGCTCGATGCCACAGTCAAGCGCCTAAACTCCACCCTTCCCACGGGCACCACCATCCTGCTCACGGCAGACCACGGCATGCTCGACGTCGACGAACCGCAGCGGATCGACTTTTCCACCGACCC
Source organism: Pseudarthrobacter niigatensis (assembly GCF_030812615.1). Lineage (NCBI taxonomy): Bacteria > Bacillati > Actinomycetota > Actinomycetes > Micrococcales > Micrococcaceae > Pseudarthrobacter > Pseudarthrobacter niigatensis. The sequence goes on from NZ_JAUSTB010000018.1 coordinate 39,250, forward strand.
CGCGCTGGTGCAGGGCGTCCGCCACACGGCAGGGGAACCACGGATGGTGCACTTGTACCTCGAGGAAACCCACCTGTCGGACGGCGGCGCGGAGCGGCTGCTGGCGGCCTGGAAGGCGCGGTTCGGCACCCGGATCTGGTCCTTTACCCGCGGGGAGGCCATCGCGGGAGGACTCTTTGGTGCTGACGTCCGGCCCGCTGTTGAGGGCAGGATTGGTGACGTCATGATCGCGGCGCGGGACGCCGTCGCGCTTTACGACGGACGGCGCATGCGGCCAACTGCCATGGAGGTGGTGGGCCAGCACGGCTCGCTGACCAAGGCGGAGCGGGAAGTCCCGCTGCTGTGCTTCACTGCTGAAGGAAGGACGCGGCGGCGTGGCTGAGCTCATCTTTTTCTCCGGCACCATGGACTGCGGGAAGTCCACCCTGGCCCTGCAGATGGACTACAACCACCGGGCCCGCGGCCGTGGCGGCGTCCGGTTCAGCCGGAATGACCGCGCCGGCGAGTCCAGGATCTCGAGCCGCCTGGGTTTGGAGACGGATGCCGTGGAGGTCCTGGACAGCACCGACTTCTGGGAGGAAGTCATGCTGCGCCGCACCCGGGGCCAGCGGGTTGACTACCTGATCTGCGACGAAGCCCAGTTCTATACGCCCGAACAGGTGGAGCAGCTGGCCAAGGTAGTGGACGAGATCGACGTCGATGTCTTCGCGTTCGGCATCACCGCTGATTTCCGCACCCGGCTGTTCCCCGGTTCCCAGCGCCTGATCGAGCTCGCCGACCGGGTGCAGGTGCTCCAGGTGGAGGCGCTGTGCTGGTGCGGCCGACGGGCTACGCACAACGCCAGGACGGTCGACGGCGTGATGGTCACCGAAGGTGCGCAGGTGGTGGTGGGCGACGTGGACATGGTGATGGAAGCTGCTGCCCCTGAGGCCGGGCACGTACCCGTTGTGGGTTACGAGACGTTATGCCGCCGCCATTTCATGCGGCGCGTGACGGCGCACGGAGCGTCCTTGATGGCACAGCAGGACCAGTTGCTGCCATTCGAGGTCGATGCCTGCCTCTGGCACGGATCGGGCGGGCCGGGCGAGAGCCGCGGGCCGGGGAGTAGAGCGTGAGACTGAAGGATTCGCTCTCGAGGTGGCTGGTGACGGTGCCCTTTTGTGGTGGCTCCTGGTGTCGCGTAAGGGGATCCCTGAACGGACGCCGCAATCGGTCAGCTCAAGGATGATGGGGTCGACGACTGCGTTCTGCCAGGTGTTCAAAACACTTAGCCAAAAGCCCGCAATTTTCTTCGGTCGTCGATGGAGCGTCCTGAACTGCTGCGTAAGCTCATTTCTTGTTCTTCTTTCGAAGAACTACAACTGCGGTGATGATGAGTCCCAATAGGGCAACGCCTACAAGTGCGAAAACCAGGCCGACATACTCTGCTCCGCCTCCAAGATTAGGACCAATCATCGGCATGGCTTCTCCTGATGCTCAACAAACCTAGTCAGCACATACTAAGGACCAGAGGAGCCGACCGAAAGCAATGGATGGCGCTATTTGCTTAGCGGCCGGAAGTCAGTCCATACACAATTGTTATGAGGCCCGCCAAAGCCATTCCGAAGCCTCCAATCAGATAGCCCCGTTCTGACTGGAAAGCGTTGAGCATCTCGCCCGGTGGTCCGGATCGTTGGTTCCAGCGGGTACTCCAGTCCATCAACCGCTTACGTTGCCAAGCCCCGAGCACGCCCACTACAAAAACTACACAGCCCAGAAGTACGTACATTCCCCTCCTATAACCGTCGAGACGAAACTACTGCTGGCCCAAACCTAGCGCTTGAGAGAGCCTCATGCCGCTGAGAATGCCCGCGTGCCCGGCCATGGAAACAAGGTTTGACCCGCGCCGACATCCCAGGCCGTCTAAAAGAGTCCAGATCTCGGCATCTCGGCAGGTATAAGAAGGGTCATGGGGAAGAGTAACTCTTTCCTGGTCGGCTCGAGCGGCCTGCAGGCGCCGGGCCACTGTCCAGCAGCGCCACGGCGCCCGTTAGCCGGTCCCTTACCGCTATGACCTTGCTCTGACGTGCGGTGTTGCAGGCGCGCAGTTTGGGGTGTCCCGTATACCCGGCCCGCAAAAATGCCCGGTGAAGGTGCCCTAAACGCTACATACCATCGCACTGGTCTGGTCCTCCGGGACTGTCCGATTTTCGGTGGATCCACGGTTGGCATTTAGTTGATTCTTCCGTCGAAAGTGATGGCGAAGGCGTTGAGCGCCGGCTTCCATC
>NZ_JAUSTB010000019.1:0-36296 GCF_030812615.1 Pseudarthrobacter niigatensis
GGGGGTTTTGGCCACCCGGTGAACAGTTCTTCACTGTCTCCCCCGCGGCGACTTAGAAAACAATACACGCCCACCCGGCCCACCGCAAACCGGCCCTCACAGGGCCGGAAATCCCCGGTATTCCGCGGCGAAACCCGGAGTGGAGCGCCTGCGCAACTTGCCGCCGTCGTCATTCTGCCGGTGTGTGCTGCCGCACAGGTGTTTCCTGGCAGGCCCAGCCGCTGAACAAGTAACGGGTTAAACGCCGAAGGGCCGGCAACCCTAAGGTTGCCGGCCCTTCTCAAGCAGCTGGAATCAGCGGTACCGGATTACCAGGAAGACTTGGTGATGCCCGGGAGTTCACCCTTGTGTGCCATGTCGCGGAAACGGACACGGGAGATGCCGAACTTCTGGAAGGTGCCACGAGGCCGGCCGTCGATGATGTCGCGGTTACGCAGACGGATCGGGGACGCGTTGCGCGGCAGCTTCTGCAGGCCCAGGCGGGCCGCTTCGCGTGCTTCGTCGGTTGCGTTCAGGTCAACCAGGGTCTTCTTCAGCTCGAGGCGCTTGGCAGCGTAACGCTCAACGATGACCTTGCGCTGCTCGTTGCGAGCAATCTTGGACTTCTTAGCCATGTTTAGCGCTCCTCTCGGAATTCGACGTGCTGGCGGATCTTGGGGTCGTACTTCTTCAGGACCATGCGGTCCGGGTCGTTACGACGGTTCTTGCGGGTTACGTAGGTGTAACCCGTTCCCGCGGTCGACTTGAGCTTGATGATCGGACGTACGTCCTTGTCCTTAGCCACTAGAGCTTCACCCCACGAGCCAGAATGTCGGCGACGACTGCGTCGATGCCGCGCACGTCGATGGTCTTGATGCCACGTGCAGAGACCTGCAGCGTGACGTTACGGCGCAGGGACGGAACCCAGTAGCGCTTCTTCTGAATGTTCGGATCGAACCGACGCTTGTTGCGGCGGTGCGAGTGCGAAATGCTGTGCCCAAAGCCCGGCTCGGCCCCGGTCACTTGGCAGTGTGCTGCCATGACTTCTCCTCAAGAATTGAAAGTAATGATCCGCATATCTGCTGCTGGACCATGCAGCTAAGGGCGACCCACAGAATGTACGGGCAACGGTTAGTCACGCAACTTGAGCCCCTAACTACCGGCCACCCTGGAGAAAATTACCGGGCAACCGGAGCAATTGCGCACGCTCCGCGCACTTAGCGCCTACCAAGTCTACGAGTTGCCGCAATTAAAGACCAATCGGGTGTATAAGCGCCGGCCCATGGATGAAGGTCACAGCAGCCGCTGGCCCCTTTTCACAGCAGGGACATAGCTTCCCCGCGCATGTTTGATGCATGAACACGCAGCTCCTGCCGGCATCACCGGCCGCAAGCAGCTCCGGCCGCCCGGAGCTACCACCAACGAAGATACCCGCCCGCGGCTGGTTCGCCCGCCAGCATCGCCAGCGCATGCTGCGGACGGACCTCCTGACCGTCATTGCCTGGGCATCCGTCGCCGCCGCCATCGCCTTGTGGCTGGCCGACGGCGGGGCCACCAACATCACTTCGGCCGCCTCACTGTTCACGGCGGCGGGAATTGTGGCCGGTCTGGCGGGCATGGACCTGGTCCTGCTGATGCTGCTCCTGGCCGCGAGGATCCCGTTCATCGACCGCACCATCGGCCATGACCGCGCCCTGGAATTCCACGGCAAACTGGGCAAGCCTTCCCTCTACCTCCTCCTGGCGCACGGACTCCTGCTGGTCATCGGGTACGGCATGGCCGAGGGACTGGATCCGGTCAGCGAGTCCATCAACCTGTGGGTCCAGGTCCCCGATATGTGGCTGGCGTTCGTCTCCGTGGCCCTGTTCATCGCCGTCGTGGTGACGTCCCTGGTGGCTGTGCGCCGGCGCTTCCCGTACGAGTTTTGGTACGTGGTCCACCTGCTGACCTACGCCGCGGTGGCAACGTCGATTCCGCACCAGTTCAGCGTGGGCGGCCTCTTCGCCGCCGGGACCTGGCAGCGCTGGTACTGGCTCGCCATTTGCATCTACACCGGCAGTGCCCTGGTGTACTTCCGGATCCTTGAGCCGGTGCTGGCCACGGCACGGCACCAGCTCACCGTGGCACGGGTGGAAAGGGTTGCCCCAGGTGTGGTGAACATCGTCATGCGCGGCCGGAAGCTGGACCAGCTGGCAGGGACCGGCGGACGCTTCTTCATCTGGCGCTTCCTGGCTCCGGGCATGTGGTGGCACCCCCACCCGTTCAGCCTGTCCGCGGAGCCTGTGGTCAACGGCCGGGACGGCCAGGGGACGCTGCGGGTCACCGTGCGGAACCTCGGCGACGGCTCCGCCCAGCTGCTCCGGCTGCGGAAAGGCACCAAAGTGGCCCTGGAAGGCCCCTACGGCCTGCTCAGCACGGCAGCCCGCACGAAGAACAAGGTGGTCATGATTGGCGCCGGCATCGGCATCACGCCACTGCGCGCGCTGCTCGAGACCACCCCGTTCGCGCCCGGCGAGGCCACAGTCCTGCTCCGCGGCCATACTGACCAGGAGCTTTACCTGGGCAGCGAAATCCTTGACCTCTGCCGGGCGCGCGGGGTCCGGCTCTTCCACCTCACCGGGCCGCGCGCCCACGGCGAGTCCACGTGGCTTCCCGCGGACTCGGTGCACAACGGCTACAGCCTCACCTCCTACGTGCCGGACATCAGGAATGCGGACGTCTACGTCTGCGGCCCGTCGGCGTGGGCGGCCAACGTCATAGCGGATGCCGGGAAAGCCGGCGTCCCCGGGGAACAGATCCATCACGAAAGGTTTGACTGGTGAAAATACGCGGAACAGTCGCAGCAGCTTTGGCCTCCGCCGGGATCCTCCTGGTGGGCTGGCAGACGGGCACCCAGGCGGGCGGCCTCAGTACCGTTGCGTCGAGCACGACGGCGACCGGCACCACGGGTGCATCAGGCACCGGGTCCACGGGGACGGGTTCGTCCGGGTCGGCCGGGTCCTCCAGCCCATCAGGCACCACAGGGTCGTCCGGGTCCGCAAGCTCCGGGTCCTCCAGTTCGTCCGGTTCCACGGGCTCCGGCACCTACAAGGGAAACACGGTCCAGACCCGGTTTGGCCCCGTGCAGGTCCAGATCACGGTAGCGAACGGAAAGATCACTGATGTCACGGCGCTGCAGCTGACCAATACGGACGGCAAATCGATCCAGATCAGCAACCGTGCGGCGCCTCTGCTCCGCAGCAAGGTCCTGGCGGCGCAGTCTGCCGATGTACAGACGGTGAGCGGGGCCACCATCACCAGCGACGCCTACCTCACCTCACTCCAGGCAGCCATCGATGCAGCGAACCTCTGATTCCCTGCGCGCCACGGCCGGCACCAGCCTGAAGGCCCGCACTTTTGAGTGCATGGGAACGGTCATCGGACTGACAATGCCCGTCGGCGACCCTGCGGAAGGGCAGCCGGGGCTCGACGAGCTCGCTGCCGCCACCGCCGTCGTCGAACGCCTTTTCCGGGACCTTGACGAAACCTTCAGCCTGTACCGCCCCGACTCGGAAGCCAGCAGCCTGGCGCGTGGGGAACTGACGCTGCCCCACGCCTCAGCGCAGATGCGCGAAGCATATGCCGAGGCGCATGAGTGGCGGCTGCGCACGGAGGGAGCGTTCACGTCCGAAAGGCCGGACGGGGTGCTGGACCTTTCCGGCCTCATCAAGGGCCACGCCATCCGTGAGGCGGGAACATCACTTCTGGCCCTGGGCCGCCGGGACTGGTGCCTGAACGCCGGCGGAGACGTCCTGGTCAGCGGCTCGCCACGTCCGGGCAGCGCCGAACCCTGGAAAGCCGGCGTAGTGGATCCCGCGGACCGCAAAACCCTCATCACCGGATATGCCCTCGGCGGCAACAACCCGCACCACGCCCTCGCCACCTCAGGATCCGCCGAACGCGGGGAACACATTTGGCGGGTGGGAAGCGGCCCACCGGACGCGGGGGCGTTTGTCCAGGTCACCGTTGCCGCCGCCGACATTGTCACTGCCGACGTCCTTGCCACCGCCATCGTTGCCGGGGGGACACGGATGCTGGACCAGGTTGCAGACCAATGGGATGTAGCCGTGCTGGCCATCCGCGCGGACCGCTCCATGCTGGCTACTCCGGCGTTCCGGCCAGGATAGGAGACCCGCGCTACAGCCGCGTGAGTTGCGGGTACTTGGGGTGCAGGTTGTCCCCGGAAGACTTGCCGGTGACGCGGCGGACCACCCACGGCGCGGCGTACTCCCGGAACCACCGGGCGTTGGCGCGGATGGCGTCGGTCCCGCTCAGTTCCGGCACCGGCGTCATGGGCGGGACGTCGATGGAATGGTCATATTTGAGGACCTCAAGCACGCGCTTGGCCATGTTCGCATGGCCGGCGGCGGACATGTGCATCCGGTCGTGGGCCCACATGCCCCAGTCGTAGTACTCGCTGAAGCGCCAGTAGTCCACCAGCAGGGCGCCGTGGTCCCCGGCGATCCCACGGACCAGTTCGTTGTAGATGGCAGTGCGGCCGCGCATGGTGCCGAACACCTTCGACCCCCGGGCGTCGAAGCCCGTGAACATCACCACGGTGGCGCCGGTGGCAGCGAGTTTCCCCACGGCATCGTTGTACTCCACCAGCAGGTCATCGATGTCCACGCGCGGGCGGAGGATGTCATTGGCACCGGCGTAGATGCTTACCAGGGTGGGACGAAGTGTGACGGCGGCGTCCACCTGTTCAGCCAGGATCTGGCGGAGTTTCCGGCCGCGGATGGCCAGGTTTGCGTAGCCGAAATTGGGGTCGGCGGCGCCGAGCTGCTCGGCCACGCGGTCTGCCCAGCCCCGGACGCCATTGGGGCGGCCCGGGTCGTCGTCGCCCACCCCTTCCGTGAAGGAGTCGCCGAGGGCCACGAACCGGGAAGTGAAATCCATGCGGTTAGTTTGCCACCCGTTGCCGGAAGCAACCAATCGGGGTCAGTCCTGGGTTTCGCGCAGGATCCAGTGGTCGGAGTCCAGGCGGCCCACCACTTTTTCACCGATCCGTGCCAGGTCCAGGACATCCTGCTCGGTCAGCGCATCAAGGAACAGGTCACGGACGTCCTCCACGTGGGCCGGGGCCAGCCCGACAATGGTGGCCATGCCTTCCTCCGTGAGATGCGCGGTGGTGACCCTGGCATCGTGGGGGTGCGGGCGGCGCTCCACCCAGCCGCGCTTCTGCAGCTTGGTCACGACGTGTGAGAGCCGGGACAGGGAGGCGCTGGTGCGGGCGGCAAGCTCACTCATGGGCAGGAACCGCTCCTCAGCCTCGGACAGCATGGCCAGGACCGTGTAGTCGAAGAGGGATAGTTTTCCTGCCGCATGCAGCTTGGTGTCCAGAGCCGCAGGCAGCAGCGTATTGATGCTTACCAGCGCCAGCCAGGCACGGCGTTCGTCAGCGTTGAGCCAGCGGGGATCGGTCATGGTCACCATTCTACGATTGATCCTTCAAGTAGCTGGCCGGGCGCCGGTAGGCTTGCACCATGTATGTTGTCTCCCTCACCTACCGCGTGCCCCAGGAGATCGTCGATTTCCACAACGACGCCCACATCGGCTGGCTGCAGAAGGCCTTTGACGACGGCGTGTTCATCGCCGCCGGCCGGAAGATCCCGCGCACCGGTGGACTGCTCCTGTCGCAGGCTGACCGGGAAACCCTCGACGCCAGCCTGGCCCAGGATCCGTTCTACACCAACGGTGTTGCCGACTTCGAAGTCATGGAGTTCCACGCCGGCCGGGTGGCCCCGGGGTACGAGATCCTGCTGGACACCCCGCCCCAGCCCACTCCCTAACGCGGGCTGCTTCCCGAAGGTGTGCTGCCGGCGTCGGACGTTCCGCCGGCGAGCTTCTTCAGCCCGCCCTTCCGCGGGACCTTCACCGGCTGGGGCCAGCGCGGGGTGAGGGTGTCCCCCAGCGTGACACCACGGAGCTTGCGGCCGAAGAGCGGCAGGACCCAGTCATGGACCCAGCGCCGCTGGCGCCGCTCCCACTCGCGCAGGCTGGGCCGGGCGGGTGGTTCCCAGTCTTTGGGTTTGATCTTGTGCGGCACGCCCAGCTGGTCCAGCACCTGCCCGGCCAGGTACTTATGCCCTGCCTTGGACATGTGGAGCCGGTCCGAGTCCCACATCCGCCGGTCGTGGAAGGCGTCAAGGCACCAGTAGTCCACCAGCACGGCCCCGTATTTCTCCGCGATGTGCCGCACCCGTTGGTTGTAGTAGGTGTTGCGTTTCTTCAGGGGCTCCAGCAGCGCGGAGACCTTGACGTCGAAGCCGGTGAAGAGAACCACCGTGGCCCCGGTGCCTGCCAGCGCTGCCACCAGCTGCTCATAGTCCGCCATAAGCGCGGACATGTCGGTTTTGAGGTCCAGGATGTCGTTCCCGCCGGCGTAGAGGGTGACCAGCGTTGGCCGCATCCCCAGCGCCGGTTCCAGCTGCTCGTCCACGATGTGCCGCAGCCGCTTGCTCCTGATGGCCAGGTTGGCGTATTTCCACCCCGGCTGCGCCTTCGCCAGTTTCTCGGCCACGCGGTCGGCCCACCCCCGCACCCCGTTGGGCAGCCGCTCATCCCGGTCCCCCACCCCTTCGGTAAAGGAGTCCCCGAGGGCAACAAACACCCGCCGCCCGGAGTCAGGAAGCAGGGGATCAGAGGGCACAGGCACGAACGTAGCGGGACAAGTCAAAGCAATCACGACGCCGGGATGAACAGTAAGTGATGGGGCGTCCCGGAAATGCCGGCAGGATCTGATGGGGCGTCCCGGAAATGCCGGCAGGATCTGATGGCGCGTTTGGCTAGCCTTCGGCTTTGCCCTGCCGCCAGTACCCCATGAACGCCACCTGTTTCCGGTCGATCCCCACGTCGCGGACCAGGTAGCGCCGCAGTTCCTTGATAACCCCTGCTTCGCCTGCCAGCCAGGCATAGAAGGGCAGGGCACCGGCGGGCAGGTGCGGGTTCCTCGAACCGCTGACGGCTGAGGTTTCCAGGCGGGACGGGGTCTCCCACAGGATGTCTTCGTCCACGTTGACGTCATCGGGCTCGGGCCCGGCGCCGCCGTCGTCTGCCGTTATGCCCACCCAGCCGGGCACGGGGACAGCCTTGCGCACGGCGTCCTGCAGCAGTTGCCCGTGCTGCCGGGACCGTCCGGTGGCGGTGCCGCGGGCCAGCCAGGTGATTTCGATGTCCGCCGGGGAGGTGAGCTCCATGAAGTCGCCGGCCTGCGGAACTTCCAGGAAGGCATGGCCACTCATGTACGACGGGAGGGTTTCCAGGATCGCGGAGATGGCCGGGAGGGCGGTTTCGTCGCCGGCAAGCAGGACGCGCTGGGCCATTCCGGGGTGCCACTCGATGCCGGAATAGGTTTCGGCGGTGATGCAATGCGCGGCACGGTTGTTTGGGCCGATGATGGTGAGCGGGTCGCCGGGTTTGGCCTTGGACGCCCAGTTTGCCGCCGGCCCGGCGTGCCCATGCCCGTCGGTGTGCATCACGAAGTCGATGTCGATCTCCGGGTACACCGCATCCAGCCGCGCCTCCCGGACCGTATAGGTCCGCATCCAGCCGCGCACGGCCGGGTCCATCGCCAGCCAGTCCCGGTACCAGCCGGCGTGGCCGGTGTCGAAGACGGGGAGCGGCAGCGGTGCGCCGCCCAAGTCCTGCGACGGGATGACGAGCTTGACCCGGAGGTCCAGGGTGTGGCCGTGGACGCCGAAGTCACGCAGCGGGTAGCCGCCGAAAGTGATCCTGCGGAACGTGGGGCTCAGCTCCTGGACGGCGGACACGGCCACCTCGAAGGCCACGCTCATCGGCTGGGCTGTCCGCTGTTGGGTGGAGGCGCTTTGCCGGGTCTTCATGAAACGAGTTCCAGTTCGTTGGCTGTGGCGTGGTGGCGGCCGATGGGAAGAATCAGCGGAGTACCGGAGACGGGGTCCGGGATGACGCGGCTTTCGAGGCCGAAGACCTCGCGGACCAGGTCCTCCGTCACCACGTCCTCCGGGGAGCCCAGGGCCGCCACGGCGCCGTCGTTCATGGCGATGACGTGGTCCGCGTAGCGTGCGGCGAGGTTGAGGTCGTGCAGGACGATGGCCACCGTGGTGCCGCGCTTACGGTTCAGGTCGGTTACCAGGTCCAGGACCTCCACCTGGTGGGCCAGGTCCAGGTAGGTGGTGGGCTCATCCAGCAGCAGGACGTCGGTTTCCTGTGCAAGGGCCATGGCGATCCATGCCCGCTGCCGCTGTCCGCCGGACAGTTCATCCACGTCCCGCCCGGCGAGCCCCGCCGTTCCGGTGGCCTCCAGCGCGCGCTGCACGGCGGCGTCGTCCTTGTCACTCCAGCTGCGGAAGAAGCCCTGGTGCGGGTAGCGCCCCCGGCCCACCAGGTCGCGGACGGTGATCCCGTCCGGGGCGCTGGGATGCTGGGGAAGCAGGCCCAGGGTGCGGGCCAGTTCGCGTGCCGGACGGGAATGGATGTCCTTGCCGTCCAGGGTCACGGTGCCGCCGGCGGGTTTAAGGAGCCGCGACAGGCCCCGCAGCAGGGTCGACTTCCCGCAGGCGTTGGCACCCACGATCATGGTGACCATACCTTCGGGGATCCGGACACTGAGCCCGTCCACCACGCATCGTTGGTGGTAGGTGAGCGTCAGGTCCCTGGCTTGGAGTACTGCCACGTCAGGCATCCTTTCGGTTGGCTGTGACCAGGAGCCACAGCAGGAACGGGGCGCCAAGCGCGCCGGTGACCACGCCCACCGGCAGGACGGTGCCGCCCAGCAGGAAGGGGGCCAGGTTGGCGGCGAAGTAGTCTGCCGCCAGGACAATCAGGGCGCCCACCATGGCCGACGCCGGCAGGCTGGCTTTGCGGGTGAAGCGGCGGCCGATGGGACCGGCCAGGAAGGCGACGAACGAGACCGGTCCGGCAGCCGCCGTCGCCACTGCTGCCAGTGACACGGCGGTAACCACCAGTGCCAGGCGCGCGGTGTTGACCCGGACGCCCAGGCCGGCGGCTGCGTCATCCCCCAGTTCCAGGACGCGCAGCGGCCCGGCGATAAGGCCCGTGGCGGGAACCAGGGCGGCGAGCGCGAGGAACAGGATGCCGGCGCGGTCCCAGTTGGCGGAGTTCAGGGATCCGTTCAGCCAGACCAAGGCGTCGGCGGCCGTGCGGATGTCGGCCCGGGTCATCAGGAAGCTGACCACGGCCTGGAGGGCGGCCGCGGTCCCCACACCGGCCAGGACCAGCCGGTTTCCGGCAGCGCTTCCCCTGCCGGTTCGGCCGGCGCCGCGGGAAATTGCGTAAATCAGGACCGCCACTGCAAGGGCTCCGACGAGCGCCGCCCCGGACACGGCGGCACCGGATGCGCCGAAAACAACGATCGCAACAACCGCCGCCGCGCTTGCCCCCGAGCTGATGCCGATGACGTCGGGGCTGGCGAGGGGGTTCCGCAGCATGGTCTGGAAAAGGGCGCCGGCCAGGCCGAACGCGATCCCGATCAGGGTGCCGACGACGGCGCGCGGAAGCTTGTTCTCCATCACGATGAAGCTGGCGCCGGGAATCTTCGGGCCGCCGGTGAGGTGGTTGCCGACGATGGTGAGGAAATCCGGGACGGTCACCGTGTAGCTGCCCAGCAGGACGGACGCAAGAAACAGGATCACGACGGCGGCGGCCAGCACCGCGGTCCGGTTCAGTCGCCCGCGTCCCCCACGTTGCTCCATCACTTTTGGTCCTGTAGGACCGGTTTTGGCAGCCATCTCTGATAGGGCAGCACGGCTCATAGCCCGGCTCCTTTCCCGCGGCGGACCAGCCATACGAACACGGGGGCGCCGATCAGGGCGGTCATGATGCCCGCGGGGATCTCACCGGGAAGCAGCACCACCCGGCCAACGATGTCCGCACCCAGCAGCAGCGCCGGGGCGGCCACCAGGGACAACGGCAGGATCCAGCGGTAGTCCGGGCCGGCGAGGAAGCGGACGGCGTGCGGCACCACCAGGCCCACGAACCCGATGGGCCCCGCCAGCGCGGTGGCCGTGCCGCACAGCAGGACCACGCCCAGGGCCACCACGGCGCGGGACAGCCCCACGCGTTGGCCCAGTCCGCGGGCAACGTCGTCCCCCAAGGCAAGGCTGTTGAGGGTCCGCCCGGCCAGCAGCACCACCAGCGCACCGGCCGCCACGAACGGCAGTCCGGGCAGCAGCACCGACCAGTCACGGCCCGCGATGCCGCCCACCTGCCAGAAGCGGAACCGGTCAAGGGTGTCCTGGCTGGAGACCAGGATGACGTTCATGAGCGAAGACAGTCCGGCGCTCAAGGCTGCTCCGGCCAGCGCGAGCTTCACCGGCGTTGCACCCTCCCGGCCCAGCGAGGCGATGAGGTACACCACGATGGCGGCCGCGGCGGCCCCCGTGAACGCGAACCAGATGTGGCCGGTGAAGGTGGTGACGCCGAACAGGTAGATTCCGGCGACTACCGCCAGCGCTGCCCCGGCGTTGACTCCGATGATGCCGGGATCGGCCAGCGGATTCCGGGCAACACCCTGCATCGCTGCACCGGCCAGGCCCAGCGCGCCGCCGGCCAGCAGGCCCAGGACGGTCCGCGGGATGCGGGCGTGCACCACGGCGTGGTCCCCGTTGAGGGGATCGAACGCCGTGAGTGCCTGCCACACGGTGCCGAGGGGAACGTCACGGGCGCCCACGGCCAGCGATGTGCCGGTGAGGAGCACCAGCACGACGACGGCGGCCAGCAGCCAGGCGGCCCGTTCCCTTCCCCGAGGATCACCCCGGAGGGTGCCGGGGGCTGCCGTGGCCGGCGCCTGGGAGCCGTTGCCCGCCGCCGGAAGCGCCGTCGTCGTACTCATGGAGGTGCGCCTACTTCACTGCGTCCGCTGCCGTGGCCAGCTGCGGGAGGAACGCGTCCAGGGACCACGGGAGGCTCAGGGGTGATGATGCCGAGATGGACAGGGTCAGCGTGTTGTCGGAATCGGCCACCAGGGCGCCGTTCTTGATGGCCGGGATCTGGCCCAGGAGCGGGTCCGCCTTGATCGCGTCGGTGGTGGAGGCATCCGGAACCCAGGTGACGAAGATGTCTGACTGCAGTTCGTTGGCCTTTTCGGCGGACCACGGAATGTAGAACTCCTTGGAGCCCTTGGAGTTGTCCGCCACCACCGGGGCCAGGGTCATGCCGATTTCACTAAGGAAGCGGGGGCGGTTGTCGTTGGCGGTGTAGACGTTCACGCCGTCGCCCTTGGCGGGCTCCAGGTTGCCGTAAATAAAGCTCTTGCCCTGGATCTGCGGGAACCGGGCCACCTTGTCCTTGACGGTCGATTCGGTGTCGGAAACCAGTTTGGAAGCTTCGGCCTCCTTGCCCAGGGCCTTGCCGATGATGGTGGTGGCGTCCTGCCAGGAGGTTCCGTAGGCGACGTCCGGGTGGGCCACCACGGGGGCGATTTCGCTGAGTTTCTTGTAGTCCTCCGCCGTGAGGCCCGAATAGGCGGCGAGGATGACGTCCGGGCTGAGCTTGGCAATCTCGGTGAAGTTGATCCCGTCGGCCTCCGAGTACTGGGCGGGAGCCTTGGCCGAACCGAACCCGGCGCCCAGCTTTTCGAGCGCCTCGTCCTTCCAGGGGGTGGAGCCCTTGCCATTGCCGCCCCACTCGTTCCTGGGGACGCCTACCGGGACCACGCCCAGCGCGATGGCGACGTCATCGTTCACCCAGGACACGGTGGCAACCCGGGTGGGCTGCTTCTCGATGGTGGTGCTGCCGTACACGTGATCGATGGTGACCGGGAACGCGGTGCTGTTGCTGGAACTGCCTGCATCGGCAACCGTGGTGGCGGGACCCGTGCTGCATGCAGACAGCGTGAGGGTCGCCGCAGCCAGCACCGCGGCAGCTTTGCCGGCCGAGGAGAACAGCATGCGGCGGGTGGGCGAAGGGCCGGGCAAGAGGGGGAACGTCACGGGGCTCCTTGGATCAGGCTGATGGAAACTTAAGTAAGGCTAACCTATGTAAATCGCCATTACGCAACACTTTCGTCACCTAATACCGGAAGCTGACGAAGGCCACACTCCATCCGCGTTCCTTGGACAGCCGACTCTCAATTTGGCAGGATGGCCCTTGCCGGTCCGGACTCAGAGACGCCGGACGGCTGGACAGGAAAAGGACAACGGGAACGATGCGCATGCAGATGGCCAACTGGGCCGCCGCTGCCGTGGAGAGCGGGGTGGCCGCTTTGGCCTGCACCGCGGAGACCGACTGACTCCCCCGTTACCTCCTGGCCCGGCTCCGGGCCGCCCACCCTTCACGAAAGTCCAGCCATGCAATCAGTCACGCCCCAGCAAATCCGTTCATCCTTCGTCAATGCCAGCCGCTCGGAAGCCGCAAAGCTCACACTGCCCAAAAACTTCGACTCCCTCGACTGGGACCGCCTGGAGTTCCTGGGCTGGCGGGACGAGAAGATGCCGCTGCGCGGTTACCTGGTGGTTCCGGGACAAAAGGGCCTCACCGGAATCATGCTCCGCGCACCCGAGGGAGGTGCCAAAAAGAACCGGTCGGTGCTGTGTGAGCTCTGCCGGGATGTGCTGTCCAAGGAGGACGTCCTGCTCTGGGTCGCCAAGCGGGCAGGCCAGTCCGGGCGGAACGGCAACACCGTCGGCACCCTGATCTGCGCCGACTTCGTGTGCTGTGGCAACGTCCGCAAGGAGCCGCCTGCCAATGAGATCAATCCTGATCCCACCGCTGTGGTGGAACGCCAGATCCAGGGGCTGCAGGACCGCACGGCGCAGTTCCTTGGGCGCGTTCAGGGCACATAGAACGTCAGGCGAAGCCCGCGGGCAGGGGGAAGCCCCGTTCGCGGCCGTGATTGGGGCTTCCTGCCTGCCGGTTAGCGCAGGACGATATCCACCGGGTTCGCCTCCGACCGCCAGGCGCCCTCCTCGCCGGCGCGGGGACGGATCACCGGCGCGGTGAGGACCCCGGAGCGGTTGGTGCGCCGGTCGCGGAGGATCTCCGTGACCGAGCCCAGGTGGCGGGACAGGTCGATCACGTTCTCCGGAGCCGCGAGCAGCAGCTGGAAGCCGAACTCGTGCAGCGCCTTGATTCCGGCGCCGGCGAACTCCTCCGAAGCGAGCACAAAAGCCTCGTCCATCATCACGGTGCCGTAGGTGGTGAAGCCCTGCTCGGCGATGCCCAGCTGGTAGCTCAGGGCCGCGGCCATGATGAACGCCGTGAACCGCTGGCGCTCGCCGCCGGACATGGAGCCGGTGTCGGCGTGCATGAACACTTCGGTCTTCTTGCCGCCCCGCGGACCGGTGACTTCCCGGTGCTCCTTGCACTGGATGAACAAGTGCCCGCGCACGTCCAGCACCTCGGCACGCCAGCGCCGGTCCTCGGGCGCCTGGGAACCGAGCCGCTTGACCAGGGTTTCCAGGGACTTGTAGCGGGCGGTAAGCTCGCCGTCGTCGTCCCCCTCAGCGCCGGAACCTTCCGCCCGGCCGGCCTCGGACTTCACCGGCCGCGTGTGGCGCGCCTTCAGGGCGTTCTGGATGGCGTCCTTGAACTGCTTTGCCGTGGAGGGCAGCGTCTGCTTGATGTCCAGTTCAAGGTAGCTGCCCTCGTGGAAGTTCACCTGCGAGAGGATGCCGTTCAGGGGCAGGATGCGGCTGGTGATGGAGCGGCGTTCCTCGTCCAGCAGGTGCAGCAGGGTGCTGAAGGATTCGTGCGTGCGCTGGTTGAAGAACTGGCGGAATTCCGCCTCCTGCGCGGGCAGGCCGTCGTTGACGATTGCGTGGTAGCGCGCCTCAAACTCGCTGGCCGCACCGATGCTGGTGCCGTGGTCGGCCGAGATGGCGCTGCCCCACTCGCGCACAAAGCCTTCGAAAATGCGGGTCAGCCGCTCGGCCGTCGCCTGTCCCCGGGACTCCGCGGTGTGCAGTTCACCCAGCAGCGCGGTTCGGACCCGGTTGGCCAGGTTGTCCAGTTCGTGCATTTCCGTGATGTCGCCGAAGTCGGCGAAGTAGGGTTCCAGGGCCTTGACGGTGGCGTCCGACGGCGGCCCCTGGGCCAGGCGGTCGCGCGCGGCTTCCAGCAGGGTGTCGGCGGCCGTCAGCTGGCGGTCGAGTGCCTTGTATTCGCTTTGCAGGACCGCGGCGGACTCGGTGCTGGACTGGTGCTTCTGCCGGACTTCCTCGATGGTGGCCCGGAGCGGCTCCAGGTCCGCCTGGGCAGCAAGGGCGTCCTTGAGCCGCCGCTCGATCCGCGCCAGCTCGTCGGCGGCAACCGCGGCAGACACCTGTTCCCAGGGGCGGTCGTCTTCGGCGATCCGGCGCAGGGCGTCAAGCTGCCGGCTCATGCCCTGGTGCGAGTCCTCGCGGCTCTGGGCCAGCTCAGCGGCCTTGGCCACTTCCTGCCGGAGGTCCTCCACCTGCCCGGCCACGAGCTCCAGCTTGGCCGCGTTGTCGAAGCCCAGCACGTAATCCTGGCGGCTCGTGAAGCGGTCGTCCTTCTCCACCGTGTGCCGGTTCCGCTTGACCACGCCGCCCAGGCTCAGGCCCTTGTCCAGGGCCGCCAGTTCATCAGGGTCCTCCACGCAGGGGTACGCGAAGTCCAGCGCGATCCGCTCGCGGACCCATTCACCCGCCTCAGCAGCCGCACCCGAGGCGAGGATGTCCAGCTTGGTGAGGAGGTCGCCGTCGCGCGCGTCCTCCACGGCGAGCGCGCCGCCGGCGAGCGGCTTGGAGACATCCACTGCCCGCAGCGCGCCGCGGACGTTGTGGCCATTGAGGTAGCGGGTCACGGCGCCGAAGTGCTCGCCGGGAACCAGCAGGGTGGTGGCCAGGTTGCGGAGCGCGCGCTCGGCAGCTGGGCGCCACCGTTCCTCACCCTCAGCGAGGTCCATAAGCTCACCGGCGAAGGGCATGCGGTCCTCGGGGATGCCGGTGGCGGCAGCAATCGCGGCGCGGTTTTCAATGCTCGACGGCGGCAGCAGGGATTTGCGCGTTTTCAGTGAGACGAGTTCCTGCTCAGCCGCCGCCAGTTCGCGTTTCCGGGCAGCGTGCGCGTCGAAGGCCTCGAACCTGAGCTCCTGCAGGGCCTGGGAATCATCCTTCAGCTCGGCCGACCGGGCCGCCGCCTGCTCGTGTGCCCGCTCCCAGCCGGCAGCGCTCCACTCAAGTTGCAGGCCGGCGTCGGCCAGTGCCTGCTGGGCTGCCCCCTCCACCTGTTGGCGGAGCTTCAGGCCAACCCGGGCGTTCTCGAGGGACTGCTCGATCGCGGAAATCGCGTTGCCGCCCTGGTTGTTGTAGTCGGCCTCCAGCTCCCGCAAGTCCTTGGCAAAACCGTCCCTGACTGCACGCTCGGCACCCAGCTCCTTGGCCTTTGCCTGCGCCAGCCCGCGGAAACGGACCAGCGTCTTCTGGTGCACCGTGACGGCGAGCTGCTGCTTGTACGCCTCGAATTCCCCGCCTACAAGCTCCCGGAGCCGGTTGGCGTCCAGCAGCGACTGCGCGTACTCCCGGTTCAGGCCAGGAACCGGCGCCAGCTGGTCCCGCTGCTGCCGCACGTCTTCCAGCCGCTGGCGGATGGACATCAGGTTGCTGAACTCCTCCACCACATCGTCCGCGGCGGCCAGCGTTGCCGGCGCGTCAAGGACCTGGTCGCGGAAGAAGGTGTTGACGCTGCCGCCCAGCCCCTTGCCTGCCTGGATGACGCGCAGCAGGGGCAGCGCCTGGTCCGAGCTGATCCCCAGGAGGCGCCGGAACCGCTCCGCGAATGCCTTGTGCACGTCGAAAACCTGGGCGTGCGGGAAGAGCGCCTCCAGGGCGCCCTTGGTGAAGCGCTTGTCCGCGATGCCCTCCACGGCTTCCAGGTCCAGCGGCACGTTGTCAATCAGGTAGAACCGGCCCACGCTGGACTCGGTCCCGTTCTTCGGCAGGTCGAACAGCGCCGACACCGTCACCCGCGTGCCGGCGGCATTGTCGAACGTCAGGGCGACGGCGGACCAGGTGGCACCCGGGCGCTGGAAAGCACTCGCCGAGCCCTCCCCCACGGCCTTGTCCCCCACTTTGCCGCGCATGTACGTGAAAGTGGTCCGCTTGTCCTCCACGGCGCCACCCGAACGCTGGGCGGCGGCCTCGTTGGACCTCGGCCGGGCATCGAACACCCGCAGCATCGCATCGAACAGCGTGGACTTGCCAACGCCGGAGTTGCCCGTCAGCAGGGTGCCGTTCCGGTCCACGTGCATGGTGTGCGCCCCATGGAACGTCCCCCAGTTGACCACCTGCACCAGGGCAAGCCGCATCTGCCCCGGGTTGGTGACATCCCCCAGCGGGAGCATGCTTGCGATGGTCACTGGTCATCCTCCTCGGACGTGGTTCCGTTCGTCTCCACGGCGCCGTCAAGATCCAGGAGCGGTTCTGTTCCTGACTGGTCTGCCGATGCCGCCACGAGGGCTTCGATGTGGGCCGGGATGTCGCCGATGTTTTCGAACGGGAGGGCCAGGGGCAGGGCATTGGAGATGGTGTAGACGTCGTCCAGTCCAGTAGGGAGCAGGAGCTGGCGGGCCAGGAGCTTGGTGATGGCGCGGGTGACCACATCTGAGTCGCGCAGGGCGTCCTGCTGCCCGGCGGGCTGGTAGTGCGCCACCAGGTCCGTGATCTCCTCGCGGGTGATGGTGGGGTCCGTCTGGGCAGTGACGTGCCGGTCCAGCAGGAGGCGCAGCCGGAGCAGCACGATGGTTTCCACCCGGCTGAGGGCGCGCTGCTGGCGCAGGATGCTGGACCGGGTATTGCCGCCGATTACTTCCGGATCCACGGGACGCAGGACGGCGATCTTCCGCTCATGGTCCAGCTGCAGGGCCAGGAACAGCTCTGAAAGGCGGCTGCGCAGGATCACCTGGTTGTCCAGCAGCACAGTCCAGAGCTTTTCGTCCCGGCCACCGTCAATGTAAGGGCCCTTGAGGAGCTTCACCAAGGCCTGCCGCACCTTCATGGGCAGGACGCCCGTGTCGCCGGGGAACAAGGCGGCACCGTCAACGAAGGTATCGCGGGGGGAGACTGCGAAAGTGTGCTCAACGCCCGATGCCGCCCCGGGAGTGGCGTCGGGCGCTGAGTCCTGTGCGTGCGTAACCTCAGTCATCTGAATCCTTTGCGAGCGTGACCACCGGCAGGTAGGCCTTGCGGGTGGAGCCGTCTATTTGTTCGAAGTCCAGGCCATCCCAGGCGCCGCGGTTGAAGTCCGCCCCGGCATGGAGGGCCTCCGACAACAGGGCGCGGATGGAGTTGATGTGCTGCTCTTCAGGCGGCAGCTGGTGCCAGGCGTCGGCCAGGGTTGCGGCCCCGGCCATGGCCGCCCGGACCACCGCCGGTTTGGCCTTGCCGGTCCTCGGCGAGCGCACCCGGTCCGAGTCGGTGAAGGCGATGGGATCGGCCAGGCGGGGCGGTGCCGCGAACTCGTCCGGATCGAACAGCTTCACCATGGACAGGGACTCAAAGCCGGCGTTGTAAAGGACCGGCCCGGGGACCAGCCCTGGACGTTCCCGCTCGTAGGGCAGGGACCGGATGGCCTGCTCCGCTTCGCGCAGGACCTGGCGCAGCCTGACCGACTGGCGGAAGTCGTCGCTTTGGACGTACGTGTTGAGGCTTTCGCTGAGTTTGCCGTAGATGCGCTGGATCTGGCTGTGCTGCTGGCGGAGTTCAGCCACCAGGTTCTTGAGCGTTTCCCGGTCATCAGGCGAGAGGTCGTCGGCGAACTGGCGGCTCAGGACCTCGCCGATCGCCGACCGGAAGCGAAGCTGCTGCTGCGGGTCCTCAAGGAAGGCGGTGAAGGACCGGAAGGTCCTGCCTTCGGGGCTTTGGCGCAGCCGTTTATCGGCTTCCAGGACCTGGGCCATGGTGGCACCCTTGGTCAGGGACTCCTCGATGATCTGGTTGCGGAGCCCGCCCACCAGTTCCTCGATCCGGTCACGCATCTTCTTGTAGTCCGCTGGCAGGCTGGCTGCCAGGTCCAGGATGTTCCCCGCGGCTTCCACGGCGTCATCGTCGTCGAGCAGGCCGTCGAACTCGCCGGTGCTGATGTCCTGGATGAGCTGCTGCCGCTCTTCGATTTCCCCTTCAAGGGCTTCCAACCGGGCACTCTGGTCCGGGTTGGTCTCGTTGGCGAGCTTCTCCACGTCACCCAGCAGGGTGCCCAGGCGGGAGCCGTTGAGGGTGGAGCGTTCGCTGGAGAGGCTGTCCAGGAAGGCGAGCACACGCGCGGCCGGCTCCGTTGCCTCATACACGATCTGGCCTGACTGGTTCCGGCGGGTCAGGAACTGCCGCCGCGTCCATTCATCGCCAAAGGCCTTGCCGTTGGCCCCTCCCCCCAGCCCGGGATCCTGGCGCCGGAGCTCTTCAAGGAAGGTGTCGACGTCGGCATGGAATTCCTCGAGCGGCACCTGCGGCCGGGTGCGGGTAAAGGAGGCCTGGAGCACCGCAATGACCCAGGGCGCAGAACGGGTCAGGGCCCACGCAGGACCCTTGGTGAGGAGTTCGAGGTCCCGGAGCCGGGCGCTGATGGCGTCAGCGGATGACCTGGCGGAGCGGGGCACACACTCTCCTTGGGCTGTTAGCTGTGGACTGTTCCGGGGCTGGGCAGGGGCGGTCCGACATGGCCGGACCGGAAAACTGCCAACTACAAGGTTAACGCAGGGCGCCGCGACCGCTTCGTGACCTACCTGTGGGTAGTGTTTCGATCCCGTATCAACAGGTGCCGCCGTCCGCGCCGGGTCTGGCTGCGCCCACAGCCGTCCACCTACGCTTCTGCTACCGGTCTTCAATACAGCAGTCTTTCGCAAGCAATGTCGCAGCAGGGGGATACATGCAGTTCGATCTAAGCTCCGTGGAAACGGCCACCTTGGTCTTCATCGGGACACTGGTGTTCGGCGCAGTCCTGGCCGGATTCGTCCTGACGGCGGGGCTGGTGGCCCTGGTGGTGCTGGGCGCGGGCAAACTCACCTGGATGGTTATTGTCAATACGCTCATGGCGGTGGTCCACGGGATCAATTCAGGGTGGGACAGGCTGGTCCACCGCGCTTCCGCCGTCGAGCTTCCGGGGGACTTCCAGGGCCAGCCGGCCCCTAGCACCGGAACCTACCCGCGGGTAATCTTGAGGGACAGCTGAAGGGTTCTCCAACCCGGCGGATCCATGGCTACACCGGCCAATCCGGCCAAGGAGATAACCCATGACCTCCGCAACTGACAGCCAGGCCAAAGACGCCCCGGCTGAAGAAACCCCCGTCCCCGCCGGCAACATCGGCGCCGGTGCCACCGCAGAAGATGCCCGCGCCGTCGCCGAGGCCGCCCGGGAGTCAGGCTGGGACCGTCCCAGCTTCGCCAAAGGCCTCTACCTGGGCAGTTTTGATCTGGACCTGGTCCACCCGTGGCCGGCCGCGGACCCAGCCTCCGTCCAAAAGGGCGAGGAGTTCATGGCCCGCCTGACCGACTTCGCCCGGACCATGTCCGGGCGCGTTATCGAGCGGGACGCGAAGATTCCGGACGAATACATCAAGGACCTGGCGGACCTGGGCGTCTTTGGCATGAAGATCCCGGAGGAATACGGGGGCCTGGGCCTCTCGCTGGTGTACTACGGACGCGCCCTTGCCCTGCTGGGCAGCGTGCACCCCAGCCTGGGCGCCCTGATTTCCGCCCACCAGTCAATCGGTGTCCCCGAGCCAGTCAAGGTCTTCGGGACGCCCGAACAGAAGCGCGAGTACCTGCCAAGGTGTGCCGGCGGCGCCGTCACTGCCTTCCTCCTCACCGAACCGGACGTTGGCAGCGACCCCGCCCGGCTGGGAAGCACGGCAACGCCCACGGACGACGGCGAAGCGTACCTTTTGGACGGCGTGAAACTGTGGACCACCAACGGGGTGATCGCCGAGCTGGTGGTGGTCATGGCGGTGGTTCCGGCGCACACCGATCAGGACGGCACCAGGCACAAGCGCGGCATCAGCGCGTTCGTGGTGGAAATGGACTCGCCGGGGATCACGGTGGAAAACCGCAACGCCTTCATGGGCCTGCGCGGGATAGAGAACGGGGTGACCCGCTTCCACCAGGTACGGGTGCCCGCCGCCAACCGGCTGGGGCGCGAGGGCCAGGGCCTGAAGATCGCACTGACCACGCTCAACACCGGCCGCCTGGCCCTGCCCGCGCTGTGCGTGGCATCGGGACGGTGGAGCCTGAAGATTGCCCGCGAGTGGTCGAATGCCCGCACGCAGTGGGGCAGGCCAGTGGGCGAACACGAGGCCGTGGGCAAGAAGATTGCCTTCATCGCCGCCTCGGCCTTTGCGCTGGACGCCGTGTTTGAGCTGTCCGCGGAACTCGCCGATGCGGGGCAGAAGGATGTCCGCATCGAGGCCGCGCTCGCAAAACTTTGGGCCACGGAAATCAGCTGCCGGATAGCCGATGAACTGGTCCAGATCCGGGGCGGCCGCGGGTTTGAAACGGCGGAGTCGCTGGCCGCCCGCGGGGAACGCGCGGTGCCGGCCGAGCAGCAGCTTCGGGACCTCCGCATCAACCGGATCTTCGAGGGTTCCTCGGAAATCATGCGGCTGCTGATTGCACGGGAAGCGGTGGACGCGCATCTTGCCGCCGCGGGCGATCTCGCTTCCCTTGATGCGAGCCTGGCCGACAAAGCAAAGGCCGCCGTCGGCGCTTCCGGCTTCTACGCCAAGTGGCTACCCAAGCTGGTGGCGGGGGCGGGCATGGACCCGCGGTCCTACGGTGAGTTCGGCCGGCTGGCCAAGCACCTTCGGTTCGTGGAGCGGTCGTCGCGGAGGCTCGCGCGCCAGACGTTTTACGGCATGGGCCGGTGGCAGGCCAAACTCGAGCGCAAGCAGGCTTTCCTCGGCCGGGTGGTGGACATCGGCGCGGAACTCTTCGCTATGACCGCATGCTGTTCCCGCGCCGAAATGCTCCTGAAGACCTCCCCCGGCAAGGCAGCCAGCGCCTACGAGCTCGCCGACGCCTACTGTGAGCAGGCGAGGGTGCGGGTGGACGAATATTTCGACCAGCTGTGGCGGAACACGGACGACGCCGACCAGGCCCTGACGCGCAAAGTCCTCGCCGGTGACTATGAGTGGCTGGAGGCGGGGGTCCTGGACCAGTCCGAGGGCACGGGCCCGTGGATCGCCGATGCCTCGCCCGGCGCATCAACCAAGGATGACCTGCACCGGAGATACCGGTAAAACCGCAGGTCACAAAATAGTAAGCACGCTTGCTATCGCCCGGGGCGGGTGGTTGAGTTGAGTCATGAGCAGCTCAACGGACCCAGAGAACCTGCCTCCCCGACGCGCCCGGGAGGACGACACCACCCGCAGCGGAAGCTACCGCGACGGAAGCGCGGACTACGCCGCCACGCGCTCGATGGACCAGGCGCCGGCCCGGTCCGGCGAGCGGAACCCCACCCGGAACATCGGGGCGGAGCGGTCCTACCAACCTGCCCCGCCCACCGCGGAGCGCGAGTACCGTGCGGCCCCCACTACGGCAACCCCGATGGTGGACCCCACGCTCGCGAACAGGGAAACCGCAGTGGCACGCCAGAAGGAGCGGTTCGGCGGCATCAAGGTCGGCTCCGCCTTCTTTGGCTGGCTGGCCGCCACCGGCATGGCCGTCCTGCTGACCGCCCTGGTGGCGGCCGCCGGGACAGCCGTGGGCCTTGCGAACAACACCGATGTCAACGAGGCCGTGAACCAGGCCGCCCGGAACAGTGGCACGGTTGGGCTGGTGGGGATCATCGTCCTGCTGGTGATCCTGTTCCTTTCCTATTACTGCGGCGGCTACGTTGCCGGCCGCATGGCCCGCTTCAACGGCGCCAGGCAGGGACTTATGGTGTGGGTCTGGGCCCTGATCGCAGCCATCGTCGTGGCCATCCTGGGGCTCGTTGCCGGGCAGCAGTTCAATGTCCTGGCCAACCTGAACAGCTTCCCGCGCATCCCCATCAACGAAGGACAGCTGACCACCACCAGCATCATCGCTGCGGTTGTGGTGGCTGTGGTGGCCCTCGTGGGCGCTGTGCTGGGCGGCCTGGCGGGCATGCGGTTCCACCGGAAGGTTGACCGCGCCGGCTTCACCCCGGACAGCGAGTATTACGACGGCGAGGAGTAGTCAGGCGAGGATGTCGCCGTCCACATAGAGCCAGCGCCCGCCCTCCCTGACGAACCTGCTGCTCTCATGCAGGATCCCGCGTTCGCTGCCATGGCGGTAGTACGCCTTGAACTCCACGGTGCCCGAGGTGTCGAACGGTCCGCCGCCGGTCGTGGCCACGATGTCCAGGCGGCGCCAGTCCATGGCAGCGTCCAGATCCAGGGCCTTCGGTGCCGTGGATGCGTGGTGGGTGCGCAGCAGATAGCCCTCGTCCAACAGGGCAAAAGCGCTGTACCGGGAACGCATCAGCTGTTCCGCCGTGGCGGCCTCCGCGCCGCCGGAATGGAACCGCCCACAGCAGGCCGCGTATGGCTCTCCGGACAGACATATGCAGTTTGCGGAATCTATTGATGCGGTCACCCGGTGATGCTGTCATATCCGGTAACAGCTTCGCTACAACCTGGGACGCGGCCACGCCTGCCGGGGCACGGCCGGGCAAAAATCCGTAAGGTGGAGGGGAGTCCGCCGCCGGCAATGTAAACCGGATGCGGGCACAGCACGTGGGCAGAGAGGAGAGATGACGTGGAGCACCCGGACACTCTCGTCCTCAACCTGACTTTCCTTGGCACCATGGGCCTGGCCCTCCTGATGTTCCTGGTCCTCTTCCTGCTTGGCGTCATCACCCTGGTCCTTGCCGGTCTGGGACGACTCACTGCCGTCATCCTCATGACCCTGTTCGGGCGGGCCCCCGGCAAACGCGATTCCACGGGTTTTGTCGGCGCCCCCGCCAAGCAGGGCCGCCCCCGCAGGCGGCTCCGGGAACGCACCGCCGCGCTCAAGCCGGACCGGCTCAAGGAGTCGCTCCGCACCGCCGTCGTACGCCATCCAAAGCTTGCCGCCGCCCGGCCCGAACCGCCGGTCCTCGCCGAAGACTGGGCCTCCGCGGTTGCCCAGGCCGATAAGCGTGCCGAAGCAAGGGCGAGGGCCGAACGACCGGAAATCAAGCTGTCCGTGCGGGATCTTCCGGACCCGGCGGTACCTGCGGACAAGGTCTCCGAAGTGGCCCCCCTGGTGGAGTCCGCCCTGCACAACCACCGGCCCCCGCACGAAATGCCGCGGTCCTTCAAGAAACCCCAGCCGCTGCATCCGCTGCCCCCGCTGGACACCGGGTCCCTCGTGTCCCTGGCGGGTCCCCAGCAGGTACTCAAGGAGCAGTCCAAGGAGAATGGCTAGGCCCTTACCCTGAGCAACCATCTGGGTTAGCGTGAAACCCATGGAATTCAGATACCTCGGAAACAGCGGCTTCAAAGTCTCGGAAATCACCTTCGGCAACTGGCTGACGCACGGTTCGCAGGTGGAAAACGACGTCGCGACCCAGTGCGTGCGCGCGGCGCTCGACGCCGGCATCAGCACCTTCGACACCGCGGACGTCTATGCCAACACCGCCGCTGAAACCGTCCTGGGCGACGCACTCAAGGATGAGCGCCGCGAGTCCGTGGAGATCTTCACCAAGGTCTTCGGCCCCACCGGCCCCAAAGGCAAGAACGATCTTGGCTTGTCCCGCAAGCACATCATGGAATCCATCAACGGCTCGCTGCGCCGGCTGCAGACGGACTACGTCGACCTTTACCAGGCCCACCGGTACGACTTCGAAACGCCCCTGGAAGAGACCATGCAGGCGTTCGCGGACATTGTCCGGCAGGGCAAGGCACTCTACATCGGGGTGAGCGAGTGGACTGCCGAGCAGCTCCGCGAGGGCCACCGGCTGTCCAAGGAATTGGGCTTCCAGCTCATCTCCAACCAGCCGCAGTACTCCATGCTCTGGCGCGTGATCGAGGCCGAGGTGGTCCCGGCGTCGGAAGAGCTGGGCGTGTCCCAGATTGTCTGGTCGCCCATGGCCCAGGGTGTCCTCAGCGGCAAGTACCTGCCCGGCCAGCCTGCCCCCGAAGGCAGCCGCGCCACGGACGAAAAGGGCGGGGCCAAGATGATCCAGCGGTGGATGCGCGACGACGTCCTGGCCGCCGTGCAGGAGCTGAAGCCGATTGCCCAGGAGGCGGGCCTCACCATGCCGCAGCTGGCCGTTGCCTGGGTGCTGCAGAACCCCAACGTGGCGTCCGCCATTGTCGGCTCCTCCCGGCCGGAGCAGATCGCCGACAGCGTTGGCGCCGCCGGAGTGAAGCTGGAGGCCGAGGTCCTCAAGAGGATTGACGACGCCGTCGGAGGCCTCGCCGAACGTGACCCGGCGCAGACCAAGTCGCCGGCCACCCGGGAAGCCTGAATGGCGTCCCCAGTGGAACTGCCGGACCTCGCCGTCACCGGGTCCACCGGAGGCCTGGGCGGAATGGTGGCACGGCAGCTTGCCGGGTCCGGTTTCGCCCAGCGCCTGCTGGTCCGGGATTCCGCGCGGGCCCCGCAGCTGGAGGACGCGCATCCGGTGGTGTGTTCCTACGGGGACGGCGCTACCTCCCGGCAGGCGCTGGACGGGGCGAAGGTGCTGTTCATGGTCTCTGCTGCCGAGGCCGAAGACCGCCTCCAGCAGCATTACGCGTTCCTGGATGCCGCGGCCGCTGCCGGGGTGGAGCACGTGGTGTACACGTCCTTCTACGGGGCGGCCCCGGATGCCACCTTCACGCTGGCCCGGGACCATTACGCCACCGAAGAGCGGATCAAGGCGTCCGGGATGGAATACACCTTCCTGCGCGACAACTTCTACCTGGATTTCCTGCCGCTGATGACCGGGGAAGACGGCGTGATCCGCGGGCCTGCCGGGGACGGCGTCTTTTCAGGGGTGGCCCGGGAGGACATTGCCCGCTGCGCGCACGCCGTGCTGCGGGATCCCGCCATCCACAAGGGCAAGACCTACAACCTGACCGGCCCTGAGGAACTGAGCATGGCCCGGGCTGCCGAGGTGCTGAGCGCCGGCACGGGGCGGCAGGTGCGCTACCACGCGGAGTCGGTGGAGGAGGCGTACGCGTCGCGGGCCTCCTACGACGCCCCGCAATGGCAGCTGGATGCGTGGGTCAGCACCTACACGGCCATGGCCGCCGGCGAAATGGCAGGACTTTCGCCGGACGTGCATGGCCTGACCGGGCAGGACCCCATCAGCCTGGCCGAGTTCCTGACCCGGCCGGTACTGTAGCCGGGCTAAAGTCGTTGACGTGGCGGCTGGGCCCGGCGTAGACCTGTGGCGGGGGCCTTTAGTCCACCGAGCAGAATCGCACCGCCATGAAGTCCAGCAACCAGCAATCCACCCGGCAGGAGCCGGCGCCGGCCCCTGCCGCCGCCGCGGAGCCTACCTCGGGGCCGCTCACCCGGGAGGAACTGCAGCTCGCGGCCCGCAACCATTCGATGCCGCTGGAGGCACTCCGCCGCGAGCTCACCCCGCCCGGGCTCCATTACGTACTCACGCACTTCGACATTCCTGACCTGGACGCCTCATCCTGGCACCTGCGGATCGGGGGTGCGGTGGAACGCGCCCTGGAGCTGAGCATGGCCGCGCTCCTACGGGACCCGGCAATCACTGTGCCGGTGACCCTCGAATGCGCGGGCAACGGCAGGTCGCTCCTGGAACCGCGGCCCGTCAGCCAGCCCTGGATCATGGAAGCCGTAGGCACCGCGCACTGGACCGGGGTGCCGCTGGCCTACCTCCTCGGCAAGGCCGGGGTGCTGCCGGACGCGGTGGAGGTGGTCTTCACCGGGGCCGATGCCGGCATCCAGGGCGGCGTCCCCCAGCAGTACGCGCGCAGCCTGCCGATCCGTGAGGCGTTGCGTCCCGACGTCGTCCTTGCCTACAAGATGAATGGCGCAGACCTGCCGCCACAGCACGGCTACCCACTGCGGCTGGTGGTCCCGGGCTGGTACGGGATGGCCAGTGTCAAGTGGCTGGCGTCCATAGAGGTGGCAAAGGCACCGTTCCCAGGGTTCCAGCAGAAGGTTGCCTACCGGTACCAGGAGTCCGTGGACGACGCCGGCACCCCGGTTACGCGGATCAGGGTGCGTTCGTTGATGGTTCCGCCCGGTGTCCCGGACTTCTTTACCCGGAAGCGGTTCCTGCGCGCGGGCCCGGTGATGCTGGAAGGCAGGGCATGGTCCGGTGAAGGTGCCGTGACCGCCGTCGAGGTGGGGATTGACGGCACCTGGCTGCCGGCCCACTTGGATAAACCGGTGGGCGGTTACGCCTGGCGGAAGTGGAGCCTTCCATGGGTCGCGGACCCCGGCGAGCACGTCCTTGCTTGCCGCGCCACGGACATTACCGGCGCCAGCCAGCCCCTGGAGCAGGACTGGAACTACCAGGGGATGGGCAACAACGTGGTTCAGCGCGTCAGCGTGACGGTGGAGTGAAGCCGGACCTGCTTCCTGGGGAGGCGCCGCCGGGGGCTATACTCGGTGCCAACCATGACCAGCCTCCCGTCCGCTCCCGCCAGTGTCCGAATCGATGCGTGGCTGTGGGCAGTCCGCGCCTACAAGACGCGGTCTGCCGCCACTGCAGCCTGCCGCGCCGGGCATGTCCGCCTCAACGGCAGCCCCTCGAAAGCTTCGGCAACGCTGGTCACGGGTGACACCGTCACCGTCCGGATGCCCGGGTACGAGCGCACCCTTGAGGTGCGCCGGCTCATAGCCAAACGCGTAGGGGCGGAGGCGGCGTCGCACTGCTTTACCGACCACACTCCCCCGCGCCCCGTTCTTCCGGCACTGGGGTTGCCGCAACGCGACCGGGGCGCAGGGCGTCCCACCAAGAAGGACCGGCGCGAGATGGATCGTCTGCGGGGACCTGCGTAGCTGGCTTGCTGCCGGCGTCAGGCACGCGTCTTGTTGCGGGCCTGCACCAGGTTGGCGAACGGCAACCGGCCAAATTCCTCCACGAAGGCAGCGTGGCAACCCGCTTCTGCGCCGGCCAGTTGGCCAGCCGGAAGTTCCTTCCACGCGATGGTCAGTGATCCAGCATCAGCGAGCTGCCAGATAAGCCGCCCGTCCCAGTGGCCTGGAGGCTTTCCCTGCCCGAAGTCAACGAACTCCTGGATCTGGCGCCGAAGTCCCCGGTTGCCCTTGCTTCCGGGTCCGGCCTTTCCCACGTAGAGGACAACGGCGCCGTCCACCCACTCGGCGGCAAGCGCTGCGGCGGAGAGGGAAGGGTCCTTCTTCTTGGAGATGCCCGCGGTGCTTTTGGTGAGAAAGCGCGCCTGGAAATCTTCCGGCGCCACGACCGTGAAGAGTCCTGTCCCCTGCGGAATCCGCATCGTCTCGAGGCTTCGGATAGGCCGGAAGCCAGCGAACCCTTCGGCCTTCAGGCCCTTCCTGGTGAACTGCATAATCCATTGAACAGCACGGCCCGCGCCGTTGCTGGGTTTGCGTTTTCCACATAGGGGTTTTGGGTGGCTGGGATTGCCAGGGGCTGGTGGAAGAGTTTGGCTATGGGAGTGATTGTGGAATCGGCGGGAGTGGACCGGGCTGCGCGGTGGGCGGAACCGTCTGCTGTTGGCACTGCTTCATACCTGCCCGCTGCTCCTTGCATCGCTGATGTGCTCAACCTGTTGGCCCGTGTTCCCCTGGCTGCTGATGGTGCGGGGTTGATTGACGAGATTCGCGGTCTGGAGGAGTTGAAGTGCTTTGCCGGTGCCCGGCAGGCTGAGGCCGCTGTGGCTTTTGATCTGTCCCAGCGGTGGGAACAGGCCGACGCCGGGGTCCCGGCCGCCGGGCAGGGTGCCGGGGTCGCGGCGCAGATCGCTTTGGCAAGGCGGGAGTCCCCGGCCCGGGGTTCCCGGCTGCTGGGCCTGGCCAAGGCGTTGACCGGGATGCCGCACACGTTCGCCGCGTTCCGTGCCGGGTTGCTCAATGAGTGGCGGGTAACCCTGATCGTGAAGGAAACCATCTGCCTCGCGCCCGGGGACCGGGCCGGGGTGGATGAGGAACTCGCCGATACCGGTGCCCTGGACGGTGCGGGAGACAAGGCGATCATCGCCGCCGTCCGCGCCGCGGCGTACCGGCGGGACCCGGCCTCCGTCGCCAAACGCGCCGCCCGGGCCGTGAGCGAGCGGGCCGTGAGCCTGCGCCCGGCCCCGGACACCATGACCTACCTGACCGCGCTGCTCCCGGTCGCCCAGGGCGTGGCCGCCTACGCCGCCCTGGTCCGGGACGCGGACACCGCCCGGGCGGCCGGGGATGACCGGTCCCGTGGCCAGGTCATGGCCGACACCCTCGTCGAACGCCTCACCGGCGCCCCCGGCGGCATCACCGGGGTCCAGATCCAGCTCGTCATGACCGACCGCACCCTCTTCCGGGCCGACGCAGAACCAGCACGGCTCCCCGGCTACGGCACCATCCCGGCAGCGTGGGCAACGGAACTCGCCCGCACCGGCGGGCCAGCCGCGGCCCACCCACTGGCCGGGCCGGCGGGTATGGAAGAACTCGACCTCTGGGTCCGGCGGCTTTACACCGCCCCGGGCAGCGGCGAGCTCGTGGCGATGGACTCCACAGCCCGGCTCTTCCCGCCAGGGCTGAAACGGTTTCTCCAGGTCCGGGACGACACCTGCCGCACCCCATACTGCGACGCCCCCATCAGGCACCACGACCACATCACCGCCTGGCACACCGGTGGACCCACCAACGTGAATAATGGCCAGGGTTTGTGCGAAGCCTGCAACCACACCAAGGAAAGCCCCGGCTGGACGGCCCAAACCATCCAGGGACAGCGGCATACCGTGGCAACCAC
This sequence comes from Pseudarthrobacter niigatensis, assembly GCF_030812615.1. Classification (NCBI taxonomy): domain Bacteria; kingdom Bacillati; phylum Actinomycetota; class Actinomycetes; order Micrococcales; family Micrococcaceae; genus Pseudarthrobacter; species Pseudarthrobacter niigatensis. The sequence continues at coordinate 28,816 of NZ_JAUSTB010000019.1, forward strand.
CACCCCCACCGGCCACACCTACCACTCCACCGCCCCACCACTCCCCGGCGCTCCGATATGCCAAATCCCGGCACACGGCAACCAGTCAGGCCATTCTCAGGAACGACGCCTAGCATTGGCCCGTGCCACCCCTTGAGATCCTCCTTTCCTCCTGGCGACTCGATTGGGCCGCTGCAGCTTTCGTCGCGGTGACCGGCATCCTGTACGGGTGGGGAATGCGCTCCGCCGCACTCGGCGGCCATCGATGGCCGGTGTGGCGGGCGGTAGCGTTCTACGTCCTGGGCCTGGGCTCGTTCACCATCCTTACCTGCGGCTTTACCGGGGTTTACGGCGCTGAGCAACGGTGGGCGTTCACCCTCAAGATATCCCTGCTGCTGTTTGTTGTGCCCCTGCTGATCGGGCTTGGCAAACCCCTCACCCTTGCCCGGGCGGCATTGGCCCCCAGGGGCAGGTCGGCCTTGGACAAAGTCCTGTCCAGCAGGCCGGTTCGATTCGTGAGCAACTCATTCGGTGCGCCGCTGCTGGGCCTGGCACTCTTCTCCACTTTCCTCACGCCGGCCTTCTTCACTTTGCGGACCGACCCCGTGGCCGGCGCGCTGCTCACCCTTGGAGTACCTCTTTTGGGAATGCTGATGGCGTTGCCCATCATCGAAGAATCCGACTTCCAGCGGTCCAGCGCCTACCTGACCCTTGAATTCATGTTCGTATTCATCGAGCTGCTGATCGACGCGGTCCCGGGCATCCTGTTGAGCCTCAACGGCCAGGTACTCGACCATATGATGTCCGTTTCCAATCCCCAATGGTGGTTCCGGGACGCCCTTCAAGACCAGCAGTTCGCCGGGAACCTGCTGTGGTTCATCTGCGAGGTCCTGGACCTGCCGTTGATCATTCTCATGTTCATCCGCTTCTCGCGCAGTGACAAAAGGGAAGCCGGCGCCTTCGATGATCTAACAGATGAGCAGCTCGATGAACTTCAAAACCAGCACTTGCGCGGACGGCACTAGGCCAACCGGCAGCGGGTGGAAGCAACCTGGACGTCTCCCCAAAATCTGGTGTGCCCACCCCTACCCGGGGAAGCGTAGAGTGACATAGGACGCCTGATTTTGGACGCCTCGCTGCCAAGGGAGTAATCGTGACGATTGATTGGGACGAAAAAAAGGCCCTGCTACAGGAACCGAATATCGCGAAGGTAACCCAACTTTGCGATGAACTGATGGAAAAGAAGCCCGGTTCCAATGTCCCCTACATCGACCCCGTCCACGACGAAGACGAGTGCAGAATCATCAGCCTCCAGGCGAGCCCCGGCAAGGGGACCGAATCCGGGTTCGTCTCCCACAACAATGATGACGAGGCTGCCCGCAGGGCCACCCAGATCTATGAACTCGCCGAGCTGGATCCCCGGTACGTCATGCCGTGGAATGCCTACCCCTGGGTGCGGGAGAGTGGCAGCCCCTCGGCGTTGAGTGTCCAGGAAAAGACCGACGGCCTCCGCCCGTTCCGCCAGTTCCTCAAAATAAATTCCCGCGTTTCGGCCATCATCGCGCACGGCACGGACGCTTCCACGTTCCTGACCCTCTTTGAGAAGACTTACCACTCATCGTTGAAGAACAGCGGCATCAAGATCTACAAGGCCTCCGCCCTTGGCGGCAGGGCCTTTGCTGTTTCCGAGGCCAAACAGGAAGAGCTGCTCACCAAGAGCGTCGAAACTTACCGCGACGCGATGCAGCGGGCGGGCATTCAGCACCTTTAGGCCCGGGGTTGCCCGTATTCGATAAAACTGCGCCCTCCTTGATCCGCCCTTGATGAATTCTTGACCCTCCATCTCCAGCATTGGTGGAGTAAACACTCAGGAATCTCCGAGGTATGCCTTTGAACAGCCTCGTTTCCTGGTTTAAATCGGGGGAACTTGGCATGAAGAAGATACTCATCGCGTCGTTGCTGACAACGGGCCTGGTCGCCGGATCGTTCGCTGCGGGTGCAGCTGCCAACGCCGGCAACGGCACTGTTGTCCGCGTCATCGACGGGGACACACTGGTGGTTTCCATCAACAACAGCGACCAAACAATTCGCCTGTTGAACATCGACACCCCTGAAACCAAGGACCCGAACCAGCCGGTCGAATGCCTCGGCCCGGAGGCCTCAAAGTATCTTGAGGGCCTGCTGCCGAAGGGAACCCAGGTTAGGTTGGAGTTCGACGCCGAGCGTCACGACAAGTACGGCCGGACTCTCGCCGGCGTCTTCACCGCAGACGGTTCCCTGGTCAATGCCAAAATTGCGCAGCAGGGACTGGGAATTCCAGTCGAGTATGGCGGCAACAGAAGGTTCCTCCCGCCCGTGACAGCGGCATACGAAGAGGCCAGGGCGGCAAAGACCGGCCTCTTCTCGGAGGGCATTGGCTGCACCCTTCCAGCCCAGTTGGCTGAGGCGACCCAAGGACTGGAAACCGCCACCGCGGCTTCGCCGGCAACTACTTCCGCCGCGGCAGGTACTGCGGCAGGCGTACTCGCCGCCAAGGTGGCAGCGGCCAAGGCCTTGCGCAAGATCCTGAACGGTGACAAGGCGACAGAGCGGGCGCTCTTCTGGGCTGGCCTTTCAACTGTCGTGCTGGCCAAGCACGTATCCAACCTCGACAAAAAGATCTCCGCCGCAGAAGCGAAAGCAGAAGATACAAAGGCCCTGAAAGCTACCCTGGCCGCGGCGGAGAAGAAAGCCGAGGAGGAGCGGGCGGCGGCTGCAGCCCGGGCGGCCGCTGAACGCAAAGCGGCAGAAGAGCGGGCTGCCGCGGAAAAGAAGATGGCGGAAGAGGCCGCGGCGGCCGAGGCTGCTGCAAAAGCCGCAGCAGCCGAAGCAGCCCGGAAAGCGGCGGCTGAGGCGGAACGCCTGCGCAGTCTTCCGGCACCAGCACCAATCCCAGCGCCCTACGTCGCGCCGGCGCCGCAGCCATACGTTCCTCCTGCCCCCTCCACCAAGTACACCGGCCCACGCTGCTATGCGCCGGGCGGTAAGACGTGGCGGCCATGCTGACCCCCCCAAACCCATCTTCGGAGATAACGGGGATGGCAGATTTACAGGATTCTTTCAGCCATGCGGGTGCATACTCATAGGAACCCTGACCGGCGATAGAACCAGGCTGAACCTTGACGTCCCGTATCAACCATTCCCCCGGGGCGGCGTCCCAAGCGGACGCCGCGGCCGTGCGCATGGCGGTCCTCCCCCAGCTTCGGCACTGGATCGCCGTCCCGGCGTGCCAGGCCTGACCCGCTGCCATGTCGGGCTTCATTGACAGCCTCCTGAACGTCAGCCCGCTGGTGGCGTACATTGCCGTCTTCTGCCTCGTGTTCGCCGAGGACGCCTTGTTCGTCGGCTTCGTCATCCCCGGCGAAACCGCAGCTGTCCTGGGTGGAGTGGTGGCCAGCCGCGGTGAAGTGCAGCTCGGCGTCATGATGGCCCTGGTGGTGGCCGCTGCCATCATTGGCGACACTGTTGGCTACGAGGTGGGCAAGCACTTGGGCAGCCGCCTCGTGAAAACCAAGGCACTCGCCCGCCATGCTTCAAAACTGGAATACGCCCAGGACCTGCTGCGCCGCAGGGGCGGTTCCGCGGTTTTCCTGGGCCGCTTCACCGCCTTCTTCCGCGCCGTCATGCCCGCCCTGGCAGGTACGTCCCGCATGCCCTACGGCAGGTTCTTTGCCTACAACGCGGCCGGGGGCCTGGTCTGGGGCATCGGCTTCGTCCTTTTGGGGTACCTCGCCGGCAACTCCTACGAGGCCGTCGCCAAAGCGGTGGGACAAGACCTCGCCCTCGTCATTGCCGCCGTGGCAGTGGTGGCACTCGCCGTCTGGCACTTCCGCTCACGACTCCGGAGGCAGCAGCGGCGCCCGGCAGGCCGACGGCGGGACAGCGCCCCGAATTCATGAGCAAGGTTTGACAGCAAACTGTGACCAGTGCCATATTTAAGGCGTGAACCTGTCAGACAGCCGGACAGCAGGACAGCCTGCATTCCGTCCCCTTGCCCGGCTAAGCGCTGCCGAGGCGGTGTTCAACGCCATCCGCGGGGACATCGAGTCCGGCAACATCCCGGTTGGCAGCAAACTCAGCTCAGAGGCCACACTCTCCCAGCAGTACGGAGTAAGCCGCTCGGTGATCCGGGAGGCCCTCCGCTCGTGCACCGCCCTCGGCATGACCGTCACCCGCACCGGCAAGGGCACGTTCGTCATTGCCAACAAGGTGGCAAATGACCTCACCTTGGGCCAGTACTCCGCCCGCGACCTTACCGAAGCCCGCCCCCACATCGAAATCCCCGCTGCCGGACTTGCCGCTGAGCGGCGCACGGAAGAAGAACTCGATACCCTTCGCCACATCATGGGCGCCATGTCCACCGAAACCGACCTGGAATCGTGGGTGGCCCTGGACTCCAGCTTCCACGCCACGATTGCCCGCGCCAGCGGCAACAAGGTGTTCGCAACAGTCGTGGCTGACATCCGGGACGCACTGGCGCACCAATCCGAGACCCTGAACATGGTGGCAGACCGCCAGCACGCTTCAGACATCGAGCACCAGGAAATCCTCGCTGCCATCGAAACCGGCTCCGCGGAAAAAGCCCGTGCCGCCATGGCCCACCATCTCGAAGCCGTGGGCGTAGCCCTGGACTCCATCCTTAACAGCTAGCAAGATCCAACCGACCTTCCCAAGGACCCCATGCCCTCCCCCGTTTTTTCTGCTGCCCACACCGCTGCCCCGGCCGGGGTGACCGTTCCGCAGCATGCCCCCTTGGTCGCGGCCATCCGCGACGGCCTGGTGGAGAGCATCCACTACGGCTCCGCCATTGCCCTCGCGGCTGACGGTTCCGTGGCAGCGTCCGCGGGCGATCCCCTGGCACCGTTCTACCCCCGCTCTGCGCTCAAGCCCCTCCAGGCGGTGGCCATGGTCCGCGCGGGCCTTGAACTTTCGGCAGACCTGCTGGCACTGGCCGCCGCGAGCCATTCGGGCGCGGCAGCACACCGCGACGGTGCGCTGCGAATCCTCGAACTGCACGGACTGGCCCCCGCGGACCTGGAGAACAGCATTGACCTCCCCTACGGCACCGCCGAACGGGAAGACTGGCTGCGCACCGGCGGAAGCGCCACCCACATCGCCCAGAACTGCTCGGGCAAGCACGCCGCCATGGTGGCCACCTGCAAAATCAACGGCTGGCCTGTGAAGGGTTACCTGGACCCATCCCACCCGTTGCAGCGGCTCGTGGCGCAAACGGTCATCGACCTGACCAGCGAAGAGCCGGCCGCCGCGAGCACGGACGGCTGCGGCACCCCCTTGTTCGCCCTCACGCTGCGCGGCATGGCCCGCGCCTTCGGCCGGATTGCCAAGGCTGCGGCGGACGACGACGGCCGCCCGGAAGCCGTCGTCGGCCTCGCCATGCAGCAGCACCCCGAGATGGTGGCCGGCGAGGGGCGCGACGTCACCGCACTGATGCGCCTGCTGCCCGGCACCGTGGCAAAGGACGGCTTTGAGGGCGTGCAGCTGGTGGGCCTGCCCTCCGGCAGCGCCGTGGCCGTCAAGATCTCCGACGGCGGCGACCGCGCCCGGATGCCCGCCACCGTCCGCCTGCTGGAGGCACTGGACATCGACACCGACGAGCTCGCCGGCATCGCCACCGCCCCGGTACTGGGCGGCGGCCGCGAGGTGGGCCGGCTGTTGGCCACTGATTTCCTTGCTCCTGTATCCGCATAACGACTGTCCGAACCCGACAACGACGCCCGTAAGGACCCCATGACCATCACCCAAACCACCGCAGACGTCCGGTCCGAACACGACCTGCTCGGCGACCGGGACGTGCCCGCGCACGCCTACTGGGGCGTGCACACGCTCCGGGCCGTGGAAAACTTCCCCATCACCGGCCAGAAGCTCTCCTCCAACATGCACCTGGTCCGGGGCCTTGCCGCCGTGAAACTGGCCGCCGCGCGCACCAACCGCGAGCTGGGCCTGCTGGATGCCGAACGCGCCGAAGCCATCGAGCAAGCCTGCCAGGATGTCATGGCCGGACGCCTTGCCGACCAGTTCGTGGTGGACGTGGTCCAGGGCGGTGCCGGGACGTCGTCGAACATGAACGCCAACGAGGTCATCGCCAACCGGGCCCTGGAGATCCTGGGCCACCCCAAAGGCGACTACGCGCGGCTTCACCCCAACGACCACGTCAACCTCAGCCAGTCCACCAACGACGTGTACCCCACGGCCGTGAAGCTGGGCACCATCTTCGCCGCCCGTGAGCTGCTGGCTGCACTCGAAGAACTCGAGGATGCCTGCGCTGCCAAAGCCATGGAATTCCGCACCGTGGTCAAGATGGGCCGCACCCAGCTGCAGGATGCCGTACCCATGACCCTGGGCCAGGAGTTCGGCAGCTACGCCGTGACCATCGGCGAGGACCGGCTGCGCCTGGCTGAAGCCGAACTGCTGATCCACGAGATCAACCTGGGCGCCACCGCCATCGGCACTGGCCTGAACGCCCCCGCCGGCTACGCCGACACAGCCTGCCGGCACCTGGCGGAAATCACCGGACTGCCGCTGGTCACCGCCGTCGACCTCATCGAAGCAACCCAGGACGTGGGCGCGTTCGTCCACCTCTCCGGCGTCCTCAAGCGCGTGGCAGTGAAGCTGTCCAAGATCTGCAACGACCTCCGCCTCCTCTCCTCTGGCCCCCGGGCCGGCTTCGGCGAGATCAACCTGCCGGCCGTCCAGTCGGGGTCCTCCATCATGCCCGGCAAGATCAACCCGGTCATCCCGGAAGTGGTCTCGCAGGTGGCCTACGAGGTCATCGGCAACGACGTCACCATCACCATGGCCGCCGAAGCCGGGCAGCTGCAGCTCAACGCCTTCGAACCGATCATTGTCCACAGCCTCCACAAGAGCATCTCCCACCTCGAAGCAGCCTGCCGCACCCTCACGGCCCGCTGCATCAGTGGAATCACCGCCAACACCGACCACCTGCGCCGCACCGTGGAGCAGTCCATCGGCCTGGTCACCGCATTGAATCCCCACCTCGGCTACGCCACCGCCACTGCCATCGCGCAGGAAGCACTTGCCACCGGCAAGGGCGTGGCCGAGCTCGTCCTGGAACACGGGCTCCTCACCGACGCCCAGCTCCTGGACCTCCTCAGCCCCGAACGCCTGGCAAACCTCAGCAAGTAGTCCCCACCTGCTCCGAAGGACACACCAATGACAAATACTCCCCTTCCCGACCACCTGATTGATGGTGGTCACGCGCATGCGTCCGAGACCTCCCTGCACGCGGAGGACAAGGGTTACCACAAGAACCTCAAGCCCCGGCAGATCCAGATGATCGCGATCGGCGGTGCGATCGGTACCGGCCTGTTCCTGGGCGCCGGCGGCCGGCTCAACGCGGCCGGCCCGTCCCTGGTCATCGCCTACGCGGTGTGCGGGTTCTTCGCGTTCCTGATCCTGCGCGCCCTGGGCGAACTGGTCCTGCA
>NZ_JAUSTB010000020.1:0-34070 GCF_030812615.1 Pseudarthrobacter niigatensis
ATATTTGTTGGTTTTAATATCAAAAATCTATACAACGCGGGGGCGGGGGGGGGGGGCTGCGTCAAACCACCCGCGGGGGGGGCCCGGCGGCGCCCCCCCCCCCCCCCCGACCCATTTCAAGCTGCAACTGTCCAGGGGGACCCTTTGAAACGCAGCCACAGGACTCCAGATAACGGTGAGCGGGGTGCCGTTGCAGTCGAATTCGCGCTCGTCGCCCCGATTCTAATTGCACTGATTATCGCCATTGTCGAGTTCTCGAACGCATACAACATCCAGGTGTCTGTCACGCAGGCATCTCGCGAGGCGGCACGAACCATGGCGATCACCCACGATGCCGCGAAGGCAACTGCGGCCGGAAAGACAGGCGCACCCTCCATAAACACCGCCCTGCTGAGTTTCGATTATTCGGCAGCTATGTGCCCGGCGGTGACTCCAACGCCAACTGCGTCCGTAACCGTTACGTACTCCGGTACTTCCCTCACAGGCTTTTTCGGGTCCTCATTGGTTCTTCAAGGCAAAGGAGCCATGCAATGCGGTGGCTAACCAGAATCCAGGATGATCCAGGATCCCGTGAAAGCGGTGTGGCCGGCGTCATGGTGGCCGTCATGATGCTGGTCCTCATCGGTGCCGGCGCCATGGCTGTTGACGTCGGACAGATCTACGCGGAGCGCGCACAACTGCAGAACGGCGCGGACGCCGGTGCACTTGCCGTGGCCAAGAGCTGCTCTCCGGGACCGTGTGTGGCCACACTCGCTGGCCCTCTTGCGAACGCAAACTCCAACGACGGTGCCAGCGACGCGGCAGTGGACCTGAGTGTCGCCGGGCAGGTCACGGTGACGACATCCACACGGAACGGCTCCAACAGTTTCTTGGCAAAAATGTTTGCAAGCGCGCTGAACTCAGGACCGGTCACAGTAGGTGCTACCTCAACGGCTGCCTGGGGGTCGCCAGGGTCGGGCCCTGCTACGTTGCCTATCACGTTCGCTCCATGCCAGTTCGATGTCGATGGATCGGTTCACACGATCCTGACTCACGGCAGTGAAACCTGTACGAGTGACAGCCCTTCGGGTGCGGTAATACCTGGCGGATTTGAATGGTTAATGCCGGACCCGGGCAAGTGCCAAGCCACCGTATATCCGGACGACCCAACAACGGCTGGCGTTACGGACCCATATGCCAAGACGAATACCGGATTGAGCATCCCATCGGACTGTAAACCACTCATTCCCACCTATTTGAACAAGGTGGTTCTGTTTCCGGTCTTCACGCCTGCCAGTGGCACTGGCGCGGGTGGCAAGTACTACATCAAGGGCTATGCCGCGTTCCTTCTCCTCGGATACAGCTTCCCCGGAGCTGAGGGCGGCGATTTGACAGGCCTTGGTGGTAGCAATCGCGGCGTCCGAGGCAAGTTCGTCGAATGGGTAGCCGACCCGACGCTTTACGGTGGCGGCGGCTATGACGGTGGCGGGGTCGATCTGCCGCCACATCTGGTCAAGTAAAAATCTAAGGGGAAAGTAATGAAAGCACGCCTACTGGGAGGCATCGCCGCGCTGGTTGTTGCAGTCATTGGCACGGTCCTTCTTTTCAACTACGTCCAAGGCGCGGACCGACGCGCATTGGCGAACACGGAAACAGAAGACGTATTAGTTGTAAAACAGAACATCCCTGCCGGAACGCCGGCTAGTCAACTCGCCCAATACGTGACTACCAAAGCCGTGCCACGTACTGCCGTCGCAGCCGATGGGGTCCACGATCTGGGCTCGTTGGGATCAACGGTCACGTCAGTAGCATTGGTGCCCGGCGAGCAGCTCCTCAGCAGCCGCCTTGTGGATGCAAATGCCTACCTCGGGCCCTCCCGAGTGGCAGTTCCTGCCGGGCTCCAGGAGATCACTCTTCGCTTGGGGATTGAGCGGGTGGTCGGCGGCAAGATCCAAGCCGGCGACACAGTAGGCGTCTTTATCTCCATGGCCGACTCCGCGGGCGGTGGAAACGGAACCCAACTGACGTTCCACAAGGTTCTGGTCACGGCTGTTCAGTTTAGCTCAGGGGCCGCGGCGCAGACGCAGGCGCAATCAACTCAAGGTAGCTCTTCGAGTGCCCTCAACGCCGCCAGCGAGAACAAGCCGGCAACCAGCGACTCTTACCTGATTACATTTGCCAGAGACGCCGTTGATACCGAAAAGCTGGTCTACGCCGCTGAGTTTGGAAAGGTCTACCTCTCGAAAGAGCCGGCCGACGCCACCGAAGGCACCCAAGGTGTCGTCAACCAGACAAAGGTATTCAAATGAGCCGCTTCATTCTGATCTCGCCGTCCACCGACTACGAACGAAAAGTCCGGGCGTCTGTAGCACCCCTCAGTGGCTCATTGCAGTTCTTTCAAGCCGCCTATCTCCCCGAATCCCCTGACGATATCCTTCGGCAACAAGCGGGCGAACCTCCTGAGGTACTGATTCTCGGACCTGGCCTTCCGCAGGACGAAGCTCTCAAGTTCGCAGCGGTAATGGACCTCCAGTACCCGGAAATTAGCATCGTTCTGGCCGCGGAAGACGACGGCGAGCTTGCTTTGAACGCCATGCGTTCCGGTATTCGCGACCTCATCCCGCCGGCAGCAGATATGGACCAGGTCCGGGCATTGGTGGAACGGGCCAGCCTTGCCGCCGCCGGACGTCGGCGTGGTTTGGCTCCTAACACTGCTGAGCGTCCAGCCGCTGAAGGGGGGCGGGTCATCGCTGTCATGTCTCCCAAAGGCGGCGTCGGCAAGACGACGGTGGCAAGCAACCTTGCGATCGGCTTGGGACAGGTCTCACCAATGAGCGTGGTGGTCGTCGATCTGGATCTCCAGTTTGGCGACATTGCAAGCGGGCTGATGCTTGAACCTGAATTCACGATCACAGAGGCTGTTGTTGGCGCCGCTAGCCAGGACGCAATGGTGCTCAAGACATATTTGTCGCTGCACCCCAGCAACATTTACGTCCTCTGTGCGCCCCGCAATCCCATCGATATGGACCGTATAACCGGGGAAAATATCAGCCACCTGCTGCGCCAGCTGCGAGCCGAGTTCCAATATGTGGTGGTCGACACCGCACCCGGTCTGGGCGAGCACGTGCTCGCCACGCTTGAGCAAGCCACGGACGCCGTCTGGGTGTGCGGCATGGATGTGCCCAGCATTCGTGGATTGCGAACCGGCTTCCAGATCTTGTCCGAGCTCGACCTGCTACCCGATAACCGGCACGTTGTCCTCAACATGGCTGATCGGCATACAGGTCTTACGGTCCAGGACGTGGAGGCCACCATCGGCGCTCCCGTTGATGTAGTTCTTCCCAAATCCCGTGCGGTGCCGTTCTCAACAAACAAGGGAGTCCCCCTGCTTCAGGACGGGAGCCGGGACGGAGCAGCCAAGGGGCTGCGGAAGTTGGTCGAGCGTTTCAAACCTAACTGGGAAGCGCCGCGGAAGAAGGTCCACAGAAGGGCGGTAGTGCAGTGAGTCTCTCTAACCGTTTTGCGAAGATGCGTGGCGAGTCCGATCCCGTTGCACCCGCAATCTCCCCACATGCCGCCTCGACTCTGGGCGCTATCCAGCAGGCCCAGGCAGCAGAGCAAGCCCAAATCCCCGTGACAGTTGAAGTTACCGGTGGGACTGCGAGTGAGGCACTCACAGGGCTCAAGGAACGTGCCAGCCAGGCACTCTACGAGAGGCTTGGCTCCCGAATTACAGACTCATCCCTTGAGGAGGCCGAACTCCATCAGTTCGTGAAGGACGAGCTGAAGGCCGTGGTTGATGAGGAACAGGTCCCTCTGTCACAGGGTGAGCGGCAACGACTGACACGGGAGATCATCGACGATGTCCTGGGACATGGGCCGCTGCAGCGGTACCTCGATGACCCGTCAGTCACAGAGATCATGGTCAACAGGGCAGACCAGATCTACGTGGAGCGCAACGGCCACCTGTTTCTCACTGACACTAAGTTCAGCAACGAGGAGGCGCTGCGTAGAGTAATCGAACGGATCGTCACCCGGATAGGTCGACGGATCGACGAATCCTCCCCCCTCGTGGATGCGCGCCTGGCTGATGGATCGCGCGTAAACGCCATCATCCCTCCGTTGGCCGTCAACGGTGCCTCTCTGACAATCCGAAAGTTCGGGCGGGAGGCGCTGACGGTACAAAAACTGATCAGCTTTGGAAGCCTGTCTCCCGAAATGGCCGAACTGCTCCAGGCTTGTGTCCTGGCCCGAATGAACATCATCGTTTCCGGCGGTACGGGCACGGGAAAAACGACGATGCTGAATGTCCTTTCGTCATTCATCCCTGCCACAGACCGCATTGTCACCATTGAGGATGCCGTCGAACTGCAGCTCCAACAAGACCACGTGGTCAGGTTGGAGAGCCGGCCAGCGAATATTGAGGGCAAAGGTGAAGTCTCCATACGTGACCTGGTTCGCAACTCCCTCCGGATGAGGCCTGACCGCATCGTTGTCGGCGAGGTCCGTGGGGGCGAATCGCTAGATATGCTCCAGGCGATGAACACCGGTCACGACGGCTCGATATCAACGGTCCACGCAAACTCACCTCGTGACGCCGTGGCCCGACTGGAGACCCTCGTCCTTATGGCAGGGATGGACCTCCCACTCAGGGCAATCCGCGAGCAAATTGCATCCGCGGTCAACCTGATTGTCCATATCTCCCGGCTCCGCGACGGAACCCGGAGGGTGACACACATAACTGAAGTCCAGGGGATGGAGGGCGACATCGTCACGCTTCAGGACGCTTTCGTCTTCGACTACTCCGCCGGCATTGACGCGAACGGAAGGTTCCTTGGGAAGCCCGTTCCGACGGGGGTTCGTCCGCGGTTTACGGACAGGTTCGAAGAACTGGGAATCAGGATTTCTCCCTCCGTATTCGGAGCCCAAGGGCCGAGGAGCCGGTAGATGGAAACTCCAGAAGCCCCGATCATGATCCTGGTGGCGGGGGTGTTAATGATCTTCACATCGATCATCGTCACTTTCGTAGTCGTTCTGAAACCCGGAAATACAATCCCGCTCTCACGCCGCCGCCCTGATGTGCCCGCAAGCGCTTCCAGGCTTACCGTGCTGACCGACACCGCCGTTGGCGCCATCAACAAGCGACTTAAGGGAAAGAACAACTTCCTGATTACTCGCGAGAAGCTGGAACGGGCCGGGCTGAAGGCCCAGCCCGCGGACTTTCTGCTCATGATGGGCGCAGGAGCGCTGGCAGGTAGCGTATTCGGTTTCCTCCTTGGGGGACTCTTCTTCGCGATCGTTCTGCTTGCAGTTGTTCCCGCCGGGATGCTCGCCTATCTTTCGGTCCTTATCGCCAGGCGCAAGAGTAAGTTCGACGAGCAACTGCCCGACACCCTGCAAATGCTTACGGGAAGCATGCGAGCCGGTCATTCCCTCTTGCGGGCTATCGACGCGTCAGCACGTGAAAGTGACGCGCCAATGTCGGAAGAACTGAGCAGGATCGTCAATGAAACCAGGATCGGCCGCGACTTGGGGGAATCAATGACAGAAGTGTCTATCCGCACGGGAAGCGAAGACTTCAGCTGGATCTCCCAGGCCATCGAGATCCACCGGGAGGTGGGCGGAGATTTGGCGGAAGTACTTGATCATGTCGGCGAAACTATCCGCGACCGCAACCAGATTCGCCGTCAGGTGAAGGCGCTAAGTGCCGAAGGAAAGATGTCAGCTGCTGTTCTCATGGGACTGCCGGTGGTTTTGTTCTTCGCACTGATCTTGATCAACGGTCAATATGCGAAAACGTTCACGACTACAGTTCCTGGGTTCCTGATGCTAGGCGCTGCGGCCGTAATGCTCACTGCCGGCGGCTTTTGGCTTAGCCGGCTGATTAAGCCGAAGTACTAGGAGCGCGACATGTCACCCACTGCTCTCGGAGCCATATTCGCCATCATTCTGCCCATAACCTATCTTGTGTGGTCAGTTACAGCCACAGATAGAGTTGCCCTTCGCAACATTCAGGCGAACCTAGGACAACGAGCCAGGAACGCTGCTCCGCAAAGCTTGACCCTCGAATTCAGCGCCGCTGCTCGCAAGGTCACGCCAGTTCGCTATGTCGCTTGGCTGGACAAGCAGCTCGCTGCCCTGGGACGACCCAAGGAGTGGCCCCTTGAGCGACTATTGGTGGTGAAACCGCTGCTCGCTCTCGGTGCCGGACTTATGGCGCTGTTTTATTTTCTCGCTTCGCCAGAGCCAGCACGTTTCGCGATTCTCATTGCCGCTCTTGCATTTGGCTATTTTGCACCGGACCTCTTAATCCGCAGTAATGCTGAGAAGCGGCGGGACAAAATCCGACAGGAACTGCCGAACACTCTGGACCAGATGTTGATCTCTGTCCAAGCGGGTCTCGGATTTGAAGCCGCTATGGCCCGCACAGCGCAAAACGGAGGCGGCCCCTTAGCTGATGAGATGATGCGAACTCTGCAAGACATGCAGGTCGGCCGCTCCCGCAAGGAAGCCTATCTGGCCATGTCCGACCGTGTTGACGTTCCCGACCTACGCTCATTCATCCGGGCCATTGTTCAAGCGGATGCATACGGAATCGCGATCGCCAAGGTACTGAAAGTCCAAGCCCACGAAATGCGGATGAAGCGCCGCCAGCGTGCCGAGGAACACGCCATGAAGATTCCGGTGAAGATTCTCTTCCCGCTGATCTTCTTTATCTTCCCGACCCTCTTCATCATCTTGCTGGGGCCGGCAGTCATGAACATCATCGCTGCGTTCTCCTAGGAGGAACCATGACGCAACTAGTACAGGCCTTGTGGCTGATCCGAAGTTTTACGCAACGCCTAAGGGCTGAGGAAGACGGCGCAACCGCCACGGAATATGGAATCACGGTCGGTTTTATTGCCATTGTGATCGTGGCCGGAGTGGGCCTGTTCGGGCTATCGCTCAACGGTTTCTTCGACCACCTCACCACCGGGCTCAAGGCCGCGCTCGGCCTCCCCTAGGGGACGCCCGCCCATCGCACTTTGCGGCGCTCCAAGAACCGGACCCCCTCGGCACCCAGAACCGAGGGGGTCCTTTTGCGTGCCAAGGTCCGGTAGCCCACCGCTGACGCAGGAAAAACCCACCAAAAGCGCAGGAAAAAGGCCCTGCGTAAAGGCTTTGCGCAGGATGTTGCAAGATCGGGTCAACACCGGATCAAGCGTTGCTAACTTCGATCCAGTGCTGGTGCAGGCCAGCCAATCCGTCTCGCACAGGAGTCTCAGATGCTTTCTCTCTACACCAACATCATGATCCGTCTTCGCAGCGAAAAGGGCGCAACCGCCGTTGAATACGGCATCATGGTCGCCCTCATCGCAGTCGTCATCATCGTCGCGGTCAGCACGCTCGGCGGCCAGCTCGGCACCCTCTTCAGCGGTGTTACCAAGGACATTGCGCACCCCACCTCCACCGCCATCCCCTCCCCGTAGCACCCCCCGCCAACCGTTCCGGACCCCATATTGGAACGGCGGCACTCTGCCCGGCGGAAACAAGCAAAATAAGAGGAGGTGCAGCAGGTGAAACGTGATTCGGAGCGCGGCGCGGCCGCCGTCGAATTCGCGATCCTGCTGCCCCTCCTCTTGATGCTTGTGCTGGGAACTATCGAATTCGGCCGGGCGTACAACGCCCAGATCACCCTGACCAACGCAGCCCGCGACGGGGTGCGGGTCATGGCGATCAACAACGATCCCACCGCCGCCAAGAAAGCAGCGCAAAACGCGGCCGCATCCGTCAGCAGCACCATTCCCGTCTCAGACATCACGCTCAGCAGCACCACCTGCAGCACGGGGAACCAGATAACGCTGACCATCAAGTACACGCTCTCAACCATCACCGGCATCGCCGGCCCGTTCCCGATGACAGGCAAAGGGGTAATGCTGTGCGGCGGCTGAGTAGGAACAACCGCGCCACTGAGCACGGCGAGCGCGGCGCCATCAGCGTCATCGTTGCCATCCTCCTGGTGACCCTCCTCGGCTTCGTGGCCATCGCAGTCGACGTCGGGGTGATCTATTCCGAGCGTGCGCAGCTGCAGAACGGTGCGGACGCTTCCGCAATCGCCGTCGCACAAAAGTGCGCGCGCAATGCAGCAGACCCGCTGTGTTCGACGACGTCCACGCTCGCCGGCAGCCTGGCGAACCAAAACGCGCTGGACGGCATGAGCAACGTCAACAACATCCAGTTAGACACAACGGCCAGGACTGTTTCGGTCACCACCACATCCAGGGAAAAGGGAGCTCCGGACAATTCGGTCTCCCTCTTCTTTGCCGGAGTGCTGGGCATCCCATCCAAAGAGGTTGGTGCGAAGGCGTCGGCTGTTTGGGGCAGCCCCAAAGCCGGACGCACTGCTTTCCCGCTTGCCTTTTCCATCTGCCAGGTCAAGGGCTATGTCGACGGCGGCCTGCAGCTTCTCCAGGACCATGGCCAGAATGCCAATGCCTCGTGCAATTACGGGCCCTCAGGAGCGGCGGTGTCCGGCGGCTACGGATGGCTTGTCCAGGATGCCGGAAAATGCGGCGGCACCATCGACCTGGCAGTGAGCGAGGGCGGCAGCGACCCGGGCAACAACGCGCCTGGCAACTGCGATGCCACGCTTAACGGCTGGGGTGCAGACATCGCAGCCGGCAAGAAGGTCATCGTGCTGCTTCCCGTCTTCAACAAAATCACCGGCACTGGATCGGGAGCGATCTACAGCCTGGTCTCCTTTGCAGCCTTCGACGTCACCGGCTGGAAGTTCAGCGGCGGCACAGGCCTGCCCTATGAATTCCAAAGCACCAAGTCCACAGCTACAGGGGTTACCACGGCTACCCAATGTACCGGAAACTGCCGCGGCATCATCGGCAAGTTCGTCACCTACGTTTCCCTCGCGGACGGCTACACCCTGGGCCCCGTCAGCCCTTACGGTGCAACCATCGTCCGCCCGACCCTCTAGCGCTATCCCATCAGGAGAAAAAGTGAAATCTCGCATGCTCGCTGGCGCGGCCGCCGTAGCCCTGGCGCTTGTGGGAGCCCTTCTCATCATCGTTTACGCGAACGGCGCCGACGCACGGGCGATGGCCACCACGAACCCCAAGAAAGTGCTGGTCGTCCAAAAGGCCATCCCCGCCGGAACCCCGGTGAATGACATGACGGCTTCGCTCGTCATCGAGGACGTGCCCGCAGCCGGTGTAGCCGCCACTGCGCTCACCTCGCTGGATGGCAAGGGCGGGACCGTGGCCGCCGTCGATCTGGTCCCCGGCGAACAGCTCCTCGCCGAACGCCTCATCGCCCCTCAAGACGCCAAGAGCAGCAGTGCCGCCAAAGTGCCCGACGGCTTGCAGGAAGTGACCTTCGAGCTGGAACCCAAGATGGTTGTCGGTGGCCGGCTTGAAGCCGGGGACCATGTGGCCATCGGATTCAGCTTTGCGGGCGGCGCGGACAAGAACAAGCCCGGTGAGCCCACCACGCAGCTCTCCCTGCGTAAAGTCCTTGTCACCGCCGTCCAGCGCGCCGCGCAACCAACTGCCAAGCCCACCGACGGCACAAACCCGCAGGACACCACCCTTCCCCAAGGCTCTTTCATGGTGACCGTGGCGGTGAGTGACGTGGATGCAAGCAAGATCATCTACACGAACCTCAACGGCAGCCTTTGGCTCACCAAGGAACCCCTCGACGCGCAGGACAACGGCGGCTTCATCGCCAGGAAGGACAACGTGTACAAATGAGCCGCTTCGTCCTCCTCTCCCCCAACGGCGACTTCGACCAGAAGCTGCGCGCCGCCGTCGCCAACGGCCTGCGCGGCACCGTCCAGACCATCGCCAGCGACATCCTCCCCGCAGGTCCCGCGGAGCTGTTTGGCCTCCTCAACCAGGAACAGCCCGAGGTCCTCATCATCGGCCCGGACGTCCCGTATGAAGAGGCGCTGCGGTTCGCCAAGGTATTCGACGTCCAGTTGCCTGGCCTCAGCCTGGTCCTGGTCAGCGACGTGGACCCCGACTACGTCCTCTACGCCATGCGCGCCGGCATCCGCGACATCCTGAGCCCGCAGGCCGACGCCGCGGAAATCAGGGTGCTGCTGGAGCGCGCCTGCCAGTCCTTCGCCACGCGCCACCGCGGCCCGGAGGCGCAGCAGACGGAGAGCGGCAGCGGCCTGGTCATCGGCGTCTTCTCCCCCAAGGGCGGCGTCGGCAAGACCACGCTGGCCACCAACATTGCCATCGGCCTTGGCCAGATCGCGCCCATGAGCGTGGTCATCGTGGACCTTGACCTGCAGTTCGGGGACGTCGCCTCCGGCCTTTACCTCAATCCGCAGCACACCGTCACTGACGCCGTCTCCCCTGCCGCCGCGCAGGACTCCCTGGTCCTGAAGGCCTTCCTCACGGTCCACCCGGCCGGCATCTACGCCCTGTGCGCCCCGCCCAACCCCGTGGACGCGGACCACATCACCCCTGAACAAATCGGCCACCTTCTGGAACAGCTGGCCCAGGAATTCCAGTACGTGGTCATCGACACCGCGCCCGGGATGCCCGAAATCGGCCTCGCCGCGATGGAACAGTGCACCGACGTGGTCTGGGTCAGCGCCATGGACATCCCCAGCCTCCGCGGCCTCCGCTCCGGCCTTGAGGTCCTGCGCCAACTGGACATCATGCCCGAATCCCGCCACGTGGTGCTGAACATGGCCGACGCGAAATCCGGCCTGAACGTCCGGGATGTCGAATCCACCATCGGCGCGCCCGTGGACGTCAGCGTTCCCCGCTCCCGCGCCGTGGCCCTGTCCACCAACCGCGGCATCCCCGTCCTCCAGGAATCCAAGAAGGACTCCGCCGTCAAGAGCCTCCGCCAGCTGGTGGAGCGCTTCAACCCGGCATGGCGCACGCAGGCCCAGCGGAAACTTCACCGAAGGGTGGTCATCTGATGAAACTCTCCGAGCGCATCAACGCGGTCCAGTCGCGCAACCAGGCGTCGGGCACCGCGCTGCTGGAGCCGCCCCGCCCGGCCCCCGCGCCTTCGCCTTCCCCCTCGGAAAGCACGGAGCGGCACCAGCCGGCGCACGCCGCCGTCGTGCATTCAACGCACGACGCCGGCACCTCCTTGGTGCCCACGGCACCCCGGGTGGATGTCTTTGCAGCCATGAAGGACAGGGCGGCCACCGCACTGTTCGAACGGATGGGGACGCGCTTCAACGACGCAGCCGTAAGTGAACGGGAACTGCGGAGCACCGCTAAGGAGGAACTCACCCGCATCGTCGACGCCGAGCAGGTGCCGCTGACCCCGGAGGAACGCACCCGCCTGGTCCAGGACGTTGCCGACGACGTGCTGGGTTACGGCCCCCTGCAGCGCCTCCTGGACGATCCCGCCGTTACCGAAATCATGGTCAACCGCATGGACCAGATCTATGTGGAACGCAAAGGCAAGCTGACGCTCACCGAGTCGCGCTTCAGCTCCGAGGAGCACCTGCGCAAGGTCATCGAACGGATCGTGTCCAAGGTAGGCCGCCGCATCGATGAGTCCTCCCCGCTGGTGGATGCCCGCCTGGAGGACGGTTCCCGTGTAAACGCGGTCATTCCGCCGCTGGCCGTCGGCGGCTCGTCGCTGACCATCCGAAAGTTCAGCAAAACCCCGCTGACCGTCCGCAACCTCATCGACTTCGGCACGCTCACGCCGGAAATGGCCGAGCTGCTGAACGCCTGCGTCAAGGCCAAGCTGAACATCATCGTCTCCGGCGGTACCGGCACGGGCAAGACCACGCTGCTGAACGTCCTGTCCTCCTTCCTGCCGCATGACGAACGCATCGTCACCATCGAGGACGCCGTGGAACTGCAGATCCAGCAGGAACATGTGGTCCGGCTGGAAAGCCGGCCGCCGAACACCGAGGGCAAGGGCGAAGTCACCATCCGCGAGCTCCTCCGCAACTCCCTCCGTATGCGCCCGGACCGGATCGTGGTGGGCGAGGTCCGCGGCGGTGAATCGCTGGACATGCTCCAGGCCATGAACACCGGCCACGACGGCTCCCTCTCCACCGTGCACTCCAACTCGCCCCGCGATGCCGTGGCCCGCCTGGAAACCCTGGTGCTCATGGCGGGGATGGACCTGCCGCTGCGCGCCATCCGCGAACAGATCGCCTCCGCCGTGAACCTCATAATCCAGATCTCCCGGCTCCGCGACGGCTCCCGCCGGATCACCCACGTCACGGAGGTCCAGGGCATGGAAGGGGACATCGTCACCCTCCAGGACGCCTTCATCTTCGACTACTCGGCAGGCGTTGACGCGCAGGGCCGGTTCCTGGGCCGGCCCGTAGCCACCGGCATCCGTCCCCGCTTCATCGACCGGTTCGAGGACCTGGGCATCCACGTGTCACCCGCGGTGTTTGCGACGCCGCTTGGTCCAGGCGTGAAATAGGGACGGGCCCATGATCATCGCCATCGGAAGCGTTATCCTCCTCGCAGCCATCTGCCTGCTGGGCGTGGCCGTGCTCCTGCCAAGCGCACCCTCGGTGCCGCTGGACCGCCGTCGCCCGTTTGAACCCGAGCCGCCATCCTCGCTGACCCGCGTGGCCTTGTCCGCAGTCAGGTCCTTCGAACGCCTCCTCGCCGGCCGGAAGGTCAAGCTCTTTGCCCGGGCCGAACTGGAGAACGCAGGCCTGCGGCTCAGCCAGGCCGAGTTCTTCCTCCTGGTGGGGATCGGCGCCTGCGTCGGCATGCTGGTGGGCCTGGTCACTGTTGGCCCCGTCATGGGACTGCTCCTGGCCCTGCTGGCACCCTTCGTGGGCAAACTGGTCCTCGGATTCCTGGCCGGCAAGCGCCGCACCGCCTTCGACAGCCAGCTGGGTGACACCCTGCAGCTGCTCTCCGGCGGCCTGCGCGCAGGGCACAGCATCCTGCGCGCCATCGACGCCGCGGCGACCGAATCGCAGAAGCCCACCTCCGAGGAAATGCGGCGGGTGATCACCGAGACCAGCCTTGGCCGCGACCTGCTCGCCGCCCTCAACGACACCGCCGACCGGATGAAAAACGAGGACTTCGTGTGGATCTCGCAGGCCATCCAGATCAACCGCGAGGTGGGCGGCAATTTGGCTGAGGTGCTGGACCAGGTCAACGAAACCATCCGCGAGCGCGCAGAGATCAAGGGCCACATCAAGGCCTTGGCCGCGGAAGGCAAGTTCTCCGCCTACATCCTGATCGCGATGCCGTTCGGCATTGTGGCCATGCTGCTGGCCGTGAGCCCCAACTACATGAACGCGATGTTCACCCATCCGCTGGGCTGGGTGATGATCGGTGCCTCCTTTGTCCTGATGACCATCGGTGCGCTGTGGATGCGCAAGATTATCGACCTGAAGTTCTGAGGACCCCATGAACCTCATCGTCCTGCTGTCCGTCCTGCTGGTCTGCATCCCCCTGGGTGCCATGGCCTGGTCCGTCCTCACCGTGGACAAGCAGGGCCGCGTCGCGGTTACCGACCTCCTCTCCCGTGGCGCCCCGCCCGCCGCAGTTGCACCTGCATCCACGCCGAGCCTGCTGGAAGGCATCGGCCGGCGCCTCACGCCCCCGGCCTACGTGGCTTTCCTGGACCGGCTGCTGTCCCTCGCCGGCCGCCCCGCCTCAATGCCGCTGGGAAAGGTGCTGGGGTCCAAGCTCGCCCTCGGCCTGGCGGGCGTGGCGGTGGGCGGCTGGCTCGCGGGCATCGGAAGCAGCCCGTTGATGAAGCTCGCCGGCATCTTTGTCCTGGTCCTTGGCTACTTCATCCCGGACCTCCTCCTCTACAGCAAGGGCCAGGAGCGGCAGAAGGCCATGCAGCTTGAACTGGCCAACACGCTGGACCAGATGCTGATCTCCGTGGAGGCAGGGCTCGGCTTCGAAGGCGCGATGGCACGCGCCGGCGAGAACGGCAAGGGCCCGCTGGCCGAGGAACTGGTCCGCACCCTCCAGGACATGCAGGTGGGACGCAGCCGCCGTGAGTCCTACATCGCCCTGGCGGAACGGACCAGCATCCCTGAGCTGCGCAGCTTCGTGCAGGCAGTGGTCCAGGCCGACACGTACGGCATCGCCATCAGCCGGGTCCTGCGTGTCCAGGCGAAGGTAATGCGCGTCAAGCGGCGCCAGCGGGCCGAGGAAAAAGCCATGAAGCTGCCGGTCATGATCCTTTTCCCGCTGTTGTTCTTCATCTTTCCGGTCCTCTTCATCGCCATCCTGGGACCGGCCGTGATCAATACGGTGATGACGTTCAGCGGACAATAATCGATACGCAGGGCGACGGCAAGGTTGCCTCAAGGTTTACACAGAATGATAAGAAATTGGACGCCGAAGGATTTCCAGGAAGTAGCCTTGAACAATGCAGAGTCAGGATCCCGGTTCCAGCGGAAAGAGCCCCGCTGTGGGCTCCCCGCTGGCCGGGGTCCCGTTGCCTGCCGCTCCCGGGCCGGCGGCACGCACGGCCCTCTCACTCGAAGCGGCTGCGCTCTTGCCGTTGATTGACGCATCCGTGCTGGCCGAACTCGAGGACGAACTGGCCGGTTCAGGACTGGCCCAGCGTTTCGCCCGCGACTACGCCGCCATGTGGGACCTGCGCCTGGCGCGGCTGGGAACAGCCGTGGACACCCAGGACGAGGCCGCCGCCCTGGATGCCGTCATCAGCCTGAAGATCAGCTCTGCCATGGTGGGCGGTGTCCGGCTGGCCAGGCTCGCCGAAGTCCTCGAAGGCCTCATCCGGAAGGGCGACTTTCTCCAGGGACAGGCCATGATGGCGGGGGTGGCCCAGGATGGAGCCCGGACGGTGTCCGAGCTCCAGTCGACCTACATCCTGGAAAACGGCTGACGCTCAGGCGTCATCGGGCCTGCGCGGTGCGAGCCGGTAGCCCACCCCGCGGACGGTCTGCAGCCAGCGCGGAGACAGCTGGTCCTCCTTGAGCTTGCGCCGCAGGTTTCCCACATGCACCTCCACGGCCCGCTCATCCGCCTCGCTGATGTACGTGTCGTGGTCATAGAAGTCGCCCCGTACGGCGCGCACCAGGTCAGCCCTGGTGCACACGGCACCGCCGCCCTTGAGCAGGACGTGCAGCAGGTCGAATTCACTGCGGGTCAGTCCCAGCGGCTCACCCTTGACCTCCACCGTGCGTGTCCGGTGGTTCAGGAGGAGGCCGTTGTGCTGCAGCACCGCCGGGTCGGCGTGTACGGCAGGGGCCGCGGCCTGTCCCCAGTGCGACGGGGACGGCTGCTCCCCCGCGACCTCGTGCCGGGGCCTGCGCATCATTGCCGCCACCCTGGCCCGGAGTTCCCGCGGCCTGAAGGGTTTGGCAATGTAGTCGTCCGCGCCGGCATTCAGAGCCGACAGGAGGTCCGGTTCTTCCGTCCGTCCCGTCAGCATCACCACGTACGCGTTACTGAAATTCCGGATTCGCCGCAAAACCTCGAAGCCGTCAATATCCGGCAGGCCAATATCGAGCGTAACAACGTTGGCCTGCTTGCTGCGGACCACCTCAACCCCGGCCCGCCCATCAACAGCTGTATGCACTTCGAAGCCCGCTTGTGTCAGTACGCCTTCCAGGAGGTTCCGTACATCCGCGTCATCTTCGATTACTACAGCTACACCAAGATCGTCCATTGCTATCCCTGCGCCAGGCGGAGATGGCCCCCCATTGGCCCAGCGCCAATGCCATTCCCGCTCCAACCATTTATACGCTACTAGTAAGCCCTGCTGATCACAGCTGAATTCGCCCCGAAAATTGAAAAGTCAATTATTATGACAAGACATGTGCAGTATGGAGCGGAAAGGGTAAGAAGCGGGGTAGGGAAAGCAATAGAAAGACCCCGCGGGGCCTGCCATCCAGTTGTGAAGGGGTACGAGTCAGAAACATGGCTGAGCCATTGTTCCACCGCGGGCCCGGCCGCATCTTCCGGCGGCTGGGACCACGCGCCCAAGTGGTGCTGTGCCAGCTTCCCCTGACCGTGGTGGTGGCCGTTATCGCACTGATCACGCCCTCCGCGTGGCCATCCTTGTTGGGAAGTCCCTGGTACGGGGCCGGCGTGGCCCTGCACGGACTCCTGTTCCTGGCGTGCTTCCTGGTTCCCTGGGAACGCCTGCCGCACAGGCCGTACCTGCTGGTCCCCGTCCTGGACTTCCTGGCGATTGGCCTTATGCGCAACGGTGCGGCACCGCTCTTGCCGGGGCTGGCCGTCCTGGCGGTCTTCCCGGTCATCTGGCTCTCCGCATCCGGCATGCTGGCCCGCACCAGCCTGGTGCTCAGCTTCCTGGGGCCGTTCTTCATCATGGCTCCCACAGCGATTGGCCATCTTCCCGCCGTCACGGCATCAGACCTCACCACGGTGGTGCTCTTCCCCGTGATGATGCTCGCCGTTTCCCTGGCGATCCGCTTCGCGAGCGTGAACCTGCGCCTGCAGCAGCGCGAGCTGGCAGAGAAGGACCGTGAGCTCCGGGACCTGCTGGCGGCAAGCCGGGAACGGGAGAAGCTGCTTGAAACCGTCCTGGACGCCACCGACGTCGGAATTGCCGCCGTCGACCGTTCCGGCCACTTCCTGGTGTCCAACAGCCGCCAGCGCAACTTCCGCCGCGCCACGGGCGCTGACGACGCCATCCCGGGCCAGGGGCACCAGCTCATCTTCGGCCAGGACCGGCGGACGCTGCTTCCGCCTGACCGCCGGCCCATCAGCCGTGCCATGGCGGGGGAATCCTTCGCCGACTACCTGGTGTGGGCTGGTGAAGGCCCGGATCAGCGCGCGGTATCCACGGCGGCGCGTCCATTGGTCAGCGAGGACGGCAGGCTCACCGGAGCCGTTGTGGTCTACACCGACGTCACGGGCTGGGTGGAATCCCTGGCCGCCAACCAGGACCTTATCTCCAACGTCTCGCACGAGTTCAAGAACCCCTTGAACTCCATCATTGGCAACGTGGACCTGGTCCTGGAAGAGGCGGACAGCCTGCCACCGCACCTGGCCCAGCGGCTCCTGGTGGTCCAGCGGAATGCTGAGCGGCTCCTGGAGCTGGTGGCCGACCTCACCGCCACCACCGCCCTGAACGTCCACCCCAAGCGGACAGACCTCGCCAGCCTGGTGGAGACCAGCCTCAGCTCAGCCCTGGCCTCGGCGCAGCGGTCCCATGTGGAGATCGCAGCCGACGTCCCCTCACCGTTGTGGGCCTACGCGGACCCGCTGAGGATCGGGCAGGTGCTGGACAACCTGGTCTCGAACGCCATCAAGTACTCACCGGACGGCGGACGGATCAGCATCAGCGCGACGACGGATCCGGAGTGGGTGCGGCTGAGCGTCAGCGACACCGGGATGGGCATCTCCGACGACGACGCCGCCAAAGTCTTCAACCGCTTCTTCAGGACCGAATCGGCGCAAAAGGCGGCCATCCCGGGTGCAGGCCTGGGCCTCTCCATCACCCGGATGATCGTGGAGCGCCACGGCGGCAGCATCATGTGCGAGAGCGGGGAAGGCCAGGGCAGCACGTTCACGGTGACGCTCCCCGCAGAGGGTCCGCCGCCGTCGTTCTAGCAACGCGACAAAGGATCAGTGCTCGCGGACCGCCCTGGTCTGTTCGGCGCGGGCCAGCATTTCGCTGTCCGAGGGGTAGGCCACTTCTTCCAGCACCAGCGGATGGGGAGCCGCGAGGACCGACTTGGCGTCCCGCTTCTGCAGCAGCAGACGCTCGTGCAGCCAGCCCGGTTCTTCAATGCCTTCCCCCACGTACAGTGCCGAGCCGATGAGGGCCCGCACCATGTTGTGGCAGAACGCGTCCGCCTGGACGGTGGCCACAATGACGCCGTCCTCGCCGCGCCGGAACTCAAAGCGCTGCAGTTCCCTGATGGTGGTGGCTCCTTCGCGGGGCTTGCAGAAAGACAGGAAATTCTGCAGGCCCAGCAGCTGTGATGCACCCTGGTTCAACAGGTCCACGTCCAGCGGGTTCTTGTGCCACAGCGTGAAGTACCGCTCCAGCGGGTCCCACAGGGCGGGCCCGTCGGCGATCCGGTAGCTGTAGCGCCGCCAGAGCGCGGAAAAGCGAGCATCAAAGCCAGCGGGGGCCGGCGAGATATTGTGGACCTCCACCGCCCCGTGCAGATCACCCAGGGACCGGTTCAGGGCACCGCGGAGGCGGCGCAGCATGGCGACGGCGGGATCAAGTTCGTGCCCGCGCGGCAGCCCCAGCCACTCGGCTTCGGTGAGGTCCAGGTGGACCACCTGGCCCCGGGCGTGCACGCCGGCGTCGGTCCGCCCGGCAACTGTGACCCGCACCCGGCGCCGGACCAGCAACTCGATGGCTTCCTCCAGGACGCCCTGGACAGTGCGCAGGCCGGGCTGCAGCGCCCACCCGCTGAACGGGCCGCCGTCGTACGAAAGGTCAAGCCGGATACGCAAAAACCCGCCGCCCCCTGGAACGGGGGCCGCGGGTTTTTGGTGGTTCACAGACCTAAGTCTATGCGAAGAGAATCAGCGAATTACTTCGCGTCCTTCTCTTCAGCTGCGGGAGCCTCGGCAGCTTCCTCAGCGGCGGGTGCCTCTTCGGTTGCAGCTTCTTCGGCAGGAGCCTCAGCAGCTTCGGTCTCGACGACCTCGGCCTCGGGAGCTTCTTCTGCAGCGGGGGCAGCAGCAGCTTCCTTCCTGTCGGCGTCGCGCTTTGCAGCGGAAGTAGCCTCAGCAACTACGGCCTGCTTCGCGGAAACCGGCTCGAGGACCAGTTCGATGACAGCCATGGGAGCGTTGTCGCCCTTGCGGTTGCCGATCTTGGTGATGCGGGTGTAGCCGCCGTCGCGGTTCTCGACAGCCTGGGCGATGTCGGTGAACAGCTCGTGGACGACGCCCTTGTTGCTGATCAGGCCGAGCACGCGGCGGCGGGAAGCGAGGTCGCCA
The DNA here is from genome assembly GCF_030812615.1 of Pseudarthrobacter niigatensis. NCBI lineage: Bacteria > Bacillati > Actinomycetota > Actinomycetes > Micrococcales > Micrococcaceae > Pseudarthrobacter > Pseudarthrobacter niigatensis. The sequence continues at coordinate 18,858 of NZ_JAUSTB010000020.1, forward strand.
CGCTTGGCGAAGGTCACCAGGCGCTCTGCGTACGGCTTCAGGCGCTTGGCCTTGGTCACCGTGGTGGTGATCCGCTTGTGCTCGAACAGGGATGAGGCCAGGTTCGCGAGCATGAGACGCTCGTGAGCCGGGCCGCCGCCGAGGCGCGGACCCTTAGTGGGGGTAGGCATAATTGTTTCTCCTCATGTGGAAGCCGTGGGCGGCACACCATGGTGCTGCCCGCCGGCCAAGGTCTGGTTTAGAGTTCGTCGTCGCCGAAAGCGGCGTCGTCCTCTTCGATTGCTGCGGCGCGTGCTGCGAGGTCAAAACCGGGAGGCGAGTCCTTGAGGGACAGGCCCAGTTCAACCAGCTTTGCCTTGACCTCGTCAATGGACTTGGCACCGAAGTTGCGGATGTCCATCAGGTCAGCCTCGGAGCGGGCAACGAGTTCACCCACGGTGTGGATGCCCTCACGCTTGAGGCAGTTGTAGGAACGGACGGTGAGGTCCAGATCCTCGATCGGCAGTGCCATGTCGGCTGCCAGGGCAGCGTCGGTGGGCGACGGGCCGATCTCGATACCTTCAGCTGCGGTGTTCAGCTCACGGGCCAGACCGAACAGTTCCACCAGGGTGGTGCCTGCGGAAGCAACGGCATCGCGCGGGGCGATGGCCTGCTTGGTCTCGACGTCGACAATCAGCTTGTCGAAGTCGGTGCGCTGCTCAACACGGGTTGCTTCCACGCGGAAAGTAACCTTCAGCACCGGCGAGTAGATGGAGTCAACCGGGATACGGCCGATCTCTGCGTCGCCGGACTTGTTCTGAGCTGCCGAAACGTAGCCGCGGCCGCGCTCGATGGTCAGTTCGAGTTCGAACTTGCCCTTCGAGTTCAGCGTGGCGATGTGCAGATCCGGGTTGTGGAATTCGACGCCGGCCGGCGGAGCGATGTCCGCGGCGGTGACGACTCCGGGGCCCTGCTTGCGCAGGTAAGCCACGACAGGCTCGTCGTGCTCGGAGGAAACCGAGAGGCTCTTGATGTTAAGGATGATCTCGGTGACATCTTCCTTGACACCCGGAACCGTGGTGAACTCGTGCAGCACACCATCGATCCGGATGCTGGTTACGGCAGCACCGGGGATGGAGGAGAGCAGGGTACGGCGGAGGGAGTTTCCGAGGGTGTAGCCGAAGCCCGGTTCCAGCGGTTCGATGATGAAACGCGAACGGTTTTCGGAGACGACCTCTTCGGAGAGGGTGGGGCGCTGTGCAATGAGCACTTAGGTTTCCTTTCGGCGAGCATCCGCTATATGACGCAACACAGGTGGTGGAAATTCGGTCTGAAGACTTAACGCGCTGGGCTTGCCCGGACCATCACTGGTCCGGGCAAGCTCCTGCTGCGGAAAAGAATTAGACGCGGCGGCGCTTCGGCGGGCGGCAGCCGTTGTGCGCTGCGGGGGTGACGTCCTGGATGGAGCCAACCTCAAGGCCTGCGGCCTGCAGCGAACGGATGGCGGTTTCGCGTCCGGAACCCGGTCCCTTGACGAAAACGTCTACCTTGCGCATGCCGTGCTCCTGCGCACGCTTGGCAGCGGCTTCGGCAGCCATCTGGGCAGCGAACGGGGTGGACTTGCGCGAGCCCTTGAAGCCAACCTCACCGGAGGAAGCCCAGGAAATAACAGCGCCGCTCGGATCCGTGATGGAAACGATGGTGTTGTTAAAGGTGCTCTTGATGTGCGCCTGGCCAAGCGCGATATTCTTCTTGTCCTTCTTACGCGGCTTGCGAACCGCGCCACGAGTCTTCGGGGGCATTTTTTCTCCTACAGAAAGTTATTGGGGAAAGTCCGTAAATCCCGGGCGGGATTTTTAACGGGCCTTCTTCTTGCCGGCGACGGTACGCTTCGGGCCCTTGCGGGTACGTGCGTTGGTCTTCGTACGCTGACCGCGTACGGGCAGGCCCTTGCGGTGGCGCAGGCCTTCGTAGCTGCCGATCTCAACCTTGCGGCGGATATCTGCTGCTACTTCGCGGCGAAGGTCACCCTCAACCTTGTAGTTGCCTTCAATGTAGTCACGCAGCTCAACCAGCTGGGCATCAGTCAGGTCCTTGACGCGGACGTCAGCGCTGATGCCAGTGGCAGCCAGGGTTTCGTGTGCACGGGTCTTGCCCACGCCGTAGATGTAAGTAAGCGCAATTTCCAGCCGCTTTTCGCGGGGAATGTCTACGCCAGCGAGACGAGCCATAGTGGCAGTACTCCTTGATAAACCGGAGGTCGTAGGCAGTACACCCGCACGTTCCGTGCGGCCCCAGCCTCCGACCGGGGGTTAGCTGTCCGGACTCTTTCGAGCTCAATGTTCCAGATCAGCTTGTGCTGCCTTTATTTACTTGCGTGGGTTAGCAACCCAGGATTTCCTTCAGGGAAGGAAATTAGCCCTGGCGCTGCTTGTGGCGCGGGTTCTCGCAGATCACCATGACCCGGCCATTACGGCGGATCACTTTGCACTTTTCGCAGATCTGCTTGACGCTCGGCTTGACCTTCATGGCATTCCTTTGCGTGTAGCAGTTTGGTCAACTGGAGCAACGGTCAGCTTGCACTGCCGCAGCCCAGCAATTTACTTGTAGCGGTAGACGATACGACCACGGGTGAGGTCGTACGGGCTCAGCTCCACCACTACGCGGTCCTCAGGGAGGATTCGGATGTAGTGCTGACGCATCTTTCCAGAGATGTGTGCCAGAACGATGTGCTTGTTGGTGAGCTCAACGCGAAACATCGCGTTAGGCAGCGCCTCGGTCACAACGCCTTCGATCTCAATGACCCCGTCCTTCTTGGCCATACCCTCCGCTAACTGTTGTTGCCGCAGCCCCGCCGGATAGCACCGGGCATGACCACGAACGTTTTTGTTGGATCGATTGCCGTCTCCAGGCCCAAAAGGGCGTGGCAGTCCAGACAACCAACAAACAACACTACCCTGTTGGCCGGTAAAAGTTAAATCGGCCATAGTAGCCTACGCGGTGCGGTACGCACCATATTCACCGGCCGGGGTGGCCACGGGATCTGCTGCGGCCACGCCGTCAAGGATCGCCAAACGGACGACGTCGGCTGCCGCGCTCTGGAGCGTGACGAGGCTGACCTGCCGGGCAGCTTCGTCGGAGCGGTCGAGTGCGACGGCGCCGGTTGCCAGGCAAAAAACGGTGTCCCCGTCAGCCAGGGTATGGCTCGGATTCAAGGCCCGGGCAATCCCGGCATGGGAAGCAGCGGCCGTACGTTTACATTCGGCCCCATCAAGTACGGCATTGGTAGCCACGACGACAAGAGTGGTATTGAGCGGGGCACCGTGTGCGGGCTGCGCCGGCTGGGCGGTCGCGCCAAACGGGAGCCCAAGTGCGTTGACTATGGCCAGCGCGCCCACTACAACCCCGTTCTCCAGCGTGACGGACGCCGTGCCAACTCCCCCTTTGTACTGCCCCCTGCCGATAAGGGCCCCGGTTCCGGCACCGGTATTGCCGCGTCCGACGTCGTGCCCTTCCCCTTGTGCTGCTGCGGCGGCCGTTGCCGCGTAGCCCATCTCCGGCGTCGGCCGTGCGGAGAAGTTCCCGCCCCTGCCCAGGTCGAAGATGGCGGCGGCGGGGACAATGGGCACCACTCCCCCGGGGACGGCGAAGCCGCGGCCGTTTTCCTCGCACCAGCGCTGGGCACCGGTGGCAGAGGCCAGGCCATAGGCACTGCCGCCGGTGAGAACGACGGCGTCCACTGTGCGGACCAATGTAGTGGGATCGAGGGCGTCTGTTTCGTGGGTGGCCGGGCCGCCGCCCTGGACGTCAACCGAGCCCACCGTACCTGGGGGTGGCAGGACCACGGTGACGCCCGTCAGCCAGCCGTCGGTGTTCTTTTGGACGTGGCCCACGCGGATGCCCGGGACATCGGTAAGGGTTCCCATTCCCCTATTGTCCCCTCTGCTGGCGCGCCCCTGCCGCATCGGCAAACTTTATGCGAGACTGCAAACAACACAGGGTTAATGGGCAACGAAGCCTTTGTTAACTATTTGAGGAGAAGGGCTTTTTCAGGGGTTTCGCCCACCGACAATGTGGTGAAGTAATGGCTTGATTCCCCTTACCCGCGACCGGCCACGAGCTGGCTCCGAAACCCGTGAGAGATCCGCATGACACGTCAACTCTCCCCACGACCCTCCACCAGGCCCGCTGGCCCCGGTGGCAGCACCGCTAAAATACCCCACAGGCGGTGGAGCGCAAGGAACCGCCGCGATTTCTTTGTTTTCCTTGCCATGGCCTTGCCCAACCTGATACTGATCGCCGTCTTCACGTACCGGCCGCTGTTCAGCAACATGTACTACTCCACGCTGGACTGGACGCTGGGTTCCCCCTCCGCAACCGTGGTGGGCCTGGGTAACTACGTCACCTTCTTCACCAGCAACGATGCACCGAAGGTGCTGGGCACCACGGCAGTCTTCACCTTGGTCACCGTAGGCGGTTCCATGATCCTGGGACTGCTGGTGGCGCTGGCCCTGAACGCCAGGGTCCGCGGCACCACGTTCGCCCGGTCCGCGGTCTTTGCCCCCTATGTCCTCTCCGGCGTCGGTGTCGGCCTGGTGTGGTTGTTCATTTTCGATCCCGGCTATGGCGTCCTTGCCTGGCTGCTCCGCGGCATCGGCCAGCAGAGCCCGCAGTGGATCAACGATCCCCAGCTGTCCCTGGTCATGGTGATCCTGGTGTACGTCTGGAAGAACCTGGGCTACTGCGCGGTGGTGTACCTCGCCGGGCTGCAGTCCCTGCCGACCGAAGTCATGGAGGCGGCGTCCCTCGACGGCGCCAACGGGTTCCGGCGCTTCGTCAGCATCTCCCTGCCGCTGCTGTCCCCCACCACGTTCTTCCTCCTGATCACCACTTTGCTCAGCTCGCTGCAGGCCTTCGACCTCATCAGGATCATGACGCCACTGGGCACCGGCACCAGCACCCTGATCTACGAGGCCTACCTCCAGGCCTTCGGCGCCTACAACAGGGCCGGCTACTCGGCAGCCATTTCCGTGGTCCTGTTTGCCATCCTCCTGGTGATCACCGTGCTCCAGCTGCGGTTCGTGGAACGAAAGGTTCATTACTCGTGACGTCCCTCTCACCGGTGAGCCCGGACCCCACCGCCCCCGCCGTCTCCGCTCCAGACCCGGGCCTGCGTCCCGACCGGCCGTTCTCCCGCCGGAACTTGGTCCAGACCGTGGTGGGCGGCTACCTGCCCCTGATCATTGCCACCCTGGTGGTATTCCTGCCCCTGCTGTGGATGGTGCTCAGCTCCTTTAAGACTTCCGGCGAGATTGTCACCACCGACCTGAAAATCCTCCCGGAAAGCCTGAACCTAGAGAACTACCGGACCGCAATGACCACGGTCCCGTTCGGCCAGTTCTTCCTGAACAGCACCATCGTCACGCTGGCAGGGGCCACCATCAAAGTGATCCTGGCGATCCTGACGGCGTATGCCCTGGTCTTTGTCCGCTTTCCGTTCCGGAACTTCATCTTCCTGCTGATCCTGGTGGCCCTCATGGTGCCGCCGCAGGTGTCCATCCTGCCCAACTTCATCCTCATCGCGGGGATCGGCGGAAAGAACACCCTCTGGGGGATCATCCTCCCCGGCCTGGGCACTGCGTTCGGCACCTTCCTGCTGCGGCAGCACTTCCGGACCCTGCCGGCGTCCATCCTGGAATCGGCCGAGATGGACGGGGCCGGGCACTGGCGCCGTCTCTGGCAGATCGTGGTCCCCGTGTCCGTTCCCTCCATCGCCACCGTAGCGCTGGTGACCATCGTGACCGAATGGAACGACTACATCTGGCCGCTCATCATCACGGACCGGCCGGAAACCATGACCCTGCCGGTGGGCCTGACCCTGCTGCAGAACAACGAAAGCAACGCAGCCGGCTGGGGCGTCCTCATGGCCGGCGCGGTCCTGGTCATCGTTCCCATCCTGATCGTCTTCGCGGCCCTGCAGCGCTACATCGTGGCGGGCCTCACCCAGGGCAGCGTGACCGGCTAAGCCGCCGGCCGCCGTCGTACTTCCCAACCTTTTAGTACCCCCCTTCCGCAGGCAACAACCGAAAGGAACTGTCATGACACTTCACCTGGACCGGAGGCACTTCCTGGGCCTGGCAGGGGCCACCGCCTCTGCCGCTGCCCTGGCCGCATGCGGCGGACCCTCGACAACCGGCGGTGGCCAAGCCACATCCCAGGCAGCCGACATCGACTTCAGCGGCGTGAAGCCGGCGGCAAAGATCGACTTCTGGTCCAGCCACCCGGGCCAGTCACAGGACGTTGAGAAGAGCCTGATTGAAAAGTTCCAGGCCAAAAACCCTGGCATCACCGTCAACCTGGTCACGGCAGGGGCCAACTACGAGGAAATTGCCCAGAAGTTCCAGACTGCGCAGGCCGCCAAGTCCGGCCTCCCCGGAGTGGTTGTCCTCTCCGACGTGTGGTGGTTCCGGTACTACACCAACGGGAGCATCATTCCCGTGGACAGCCTGACCAAGCAGCTGAACATGAAGATGGACGACTTCCAGCAGTCGCTGGTCAACGACTACAAATACGACGGCAAGCAGTGGGCGCTCCCCTACGGCCGGTCCACTCCGCTGTTCTACTACAACAAGGACCACTTCGCCGCAGCCGGGCTGCCGGACCGTGCACCCAAGACGTGGCAGGAATTCGCTGAGTGGGCCCCGAAGCTGAAGGCAAGCTCCGGCGCCCAGTACGCCTACATCTACCCAGCGCTTGCCGGGTACGCGGGCTGGACGCTGCAGAACATGCTCTGGGGCTGGGGCGGTGGCTGGTCCAAGGAATGGGACATCACCTGCGACTCCAGCGACTCCGTGGCCGCACTGCAGTGGGCCCAGGACTCGATCTACAAGGACAAGTGGGCAGGCGTCTCCTCCAAGGAAGCGGCGGACGACTTCTCCGCAGGGCTGACCTCGACCACCATTTCCTCCACCGGTTCGCTGCTGGGAATCCTGAAATCGGCAAAGTTCAACGTGGGCGTTGGCTTCCTGCCCGGCGGCCCGAAAGCGGAGACCAACGTCTGCCCCACGGGCGGCGCGGGCCTGGGCATCCCCAGCGGCATCACCAAGGAGGAACAGCTCGCGGCCGGCATGTTCCTGGACTTCGTCACCCAGCCGGAGAGCACCGCCGAGTTCTCTGCCGCCACCGGGTACATGCCCACCCGCAAGTCGGCTGACATGACGGCAGTCCTGGCCAAGACACCGCAGATCAAAACCGCCATGGACCAGCTCGCGGTGACCAAGGTCCAGGACAACGCCAGGGTGTTCCTGCCGGGCGCCGACCAGGAAATGGCGAAGTCCGCAGCGAAGATCCTCACGCAGCAGGGCGACGTCAAGGCCACCATGACGGACCTGAAGACCACGCTGCAGGGCATCTACGACAAGGACGTGAAGCCGAAGCTGAAGTCCTAGCGGAATTCGCTACGCCGAAACGCCGGTGACGCGCAAAATCCCTGCCGACCCCATTATTTCGGGGTCGGCAGGGATTTTCTGCGTCGTGGGGGAAAGCGCACGTCCCTTACGGGATCGGGACCGGCGTGACGCCTAGGGGCACCAGGTGCTCCGCACCGCCGTCGAGCGCGGAAAGAACCCAGATCCCCCTGTCGTGGACTGCCACGGAGTGCTCCCACTGGCAGGAGCGCTGGCCGTCCGTGGTCACAACGGTCCAATCATCCTCCAGGACCGCGGTCTCGATGCTGCCCCGCACCAGCATGGGCTCAATGGCCAGGCAAAGGCCGGCCTTGACCTTGGGTCCGCGGTGGCTGGTGCGGTAGTTCAGGACGTCCGGGGCCATGTGCATCTCGGAGCCGATGCCGTGCCCCACGTAATCCTCCAGGATGCCCAGCGGCTTGCCCGGGACCGAGGACACGTAATCGTCGATGGCCGCACCGACGTCACCAACGTGGCCCCGCTTGGCCAGCGCAGCGATCCCGTGCCACATGGCAGCCTGGGTCACATCGGAGAGCCTCTGGTCTTCAGGATCCGCAGTTCCCACGATCACGGTGCGGGCGGAATCCGAGTGCCACCCGTCGACGATCGCGCCGCCGTCGATGGAGATGATGTCGCCGTCCTGCAGCACGCGGCTGCCAGGAATTCCGTGCACCACTTCCTCGTTCACGGACGTGCAGATGGTGGCCGGGAAGCCGTGGTAGCCCAGGAAGTTGGACTTGGCACCTGCCTCGTTGAGGACGGCGGCGAAGACATCGTCAAGGTGCTTGGTGGTGACCCCGGGAACTGCGGCGGTGACGGCGGCGTCCAAGGCACGGCTGAGGACAAGTCCGGCCTCATGCATGGTACGCATTTGGGCGTTGTTCTTGATTTCGATGCGGGGCTGGCCGAAGGCCATGATGTGTCCTTTCAAATGGCTGAGGCTCCTCCCGGATTCCGGGAGGAGCCTCGATAAAACTTGGGCGCCTTGGGTCAGGCTGCCTGCGCGGCCTTGATGGCCTGCATTACGCGGTTGGTGACTTCGTCGATGGGACCGATCCCGTCAACCTTGGTGAGGATGCCGCGGTCTGCGTACTTGGCCACCACGGCTTCGGTCTGCTCGTGGTACAGGTCCAGGCGGTGGCGGATGACGGCTTCGTTGTCGTCGCTCCGGCCCGTTTCCTTGGCACGGCCCAGGAGGCGGTGTACGAGTTCTTCGTCGTCGGCAGTCAGCTGCAGGACCACGTCGAGCTTCTCGTCGCCGTCGGCGAGGATCTCGTCAAGGTAGTCAACCTGCGCGGTGGTGCGCGGGTAGCCGTCCAGCAGGAAGCCGTTTTCGACGTCGGACTCGTTCAGCCGGTCGCGGACCATCTTGTTGGTCACGCTATCCGGGACGAAGTCGCCGTTGTCCATGTACTTCTTGGCCTCAATACCGAGAGGGGTTTCACCCTTCACGTTGGCCCGGAAGATGTCGCCGGTGGAGATGGCCACAACGCCGAGGCGTTCTGAAATCCGCTCCGCCTGCGTTCCTTTTCCGGAACCGGGAGGTCCAATAATCAGCATTCTCGTCATCGCAAAAGCCCTTCGTAGTGACGTTGTTGTAGCTGCGCATCAATCTGCTTTACGGTCTCCAACCCAACGCCCACCATGATCAGGATCGAGGTGCCACCGAACGGGAAGTTCTGGTTTGCGTTGATCAGCACGAGCGCCACCAGCGGAATCAGTGCAACGAAGCCCAGGTAGAGGGCGCCGGGCAGGGTGATCCGTGAGAGCACGTACTGCAGGTAGTCAGCGGTCGGCCTGCCGGCGCGGATACCTGGGATGAAGCCGCCGTACTTCTTCATGTTGTCTGAGACTTCTTCAGGGTTGAAGGTAATCGCGACATAGAAGTAGGTGAAGAACACGATCAGGAGGAAATAAACCGCCATGTAGATCGGGTGGTCTCCGCGGGTGAGGTTGTTGTTGATCCACTCAACCCACGCTGGCATGGACTCGCCATTCCGGGGCTGGTTGAACTGCGCGATCAGCCCGGGAATGTAGAGCATGGAAGAAGCGAAGATCACCGGAATGACGCCGGCCATGTTCACTTTGATGGGAATGTAGGTGCTGGTGCCGCCCACGGTGCGCCGCCCGATCATCCGCTTGGCGTACTGCACCGGAATGCGGCGCTGTGACTGCTCGACGAAGACCACCAGGGCCACCGTGAGGAGACCCACCACCAGGACCAGGAAGAAGGTTCCCGGTCCCTGCGAGGTCCAGATGGCACCCAGCGAAGTGGGGAACTGGGCGGCGATGGAAGTGAAGATGAGCAGCGACATGCCGTTGCCCACGCCCTTCTCCGTGACGAGCTCGCCCATCCACATGATCAGGCCGGTGCCGGCCGTGAGCGTGATGATGATCAGGATGGTGGTGATGATGCTGCTGTCAGGGATCACCGGCAGCTGGCAGCCGGGAAGCAGCTGCCCTGAGCGGGCCAGGGACACCAGGGTGGTGGCGTTGAGCAGGCCCAGCGCGATGGTGAGGTAGCGGGTGTACTGGGTCAGCTTGGACTGTCCCGAGGCGCCCTCTTCGTAAAGCTGCTGGAACCGGGGAATGACCACCCGGAGCAACTGGACGATGATGCTGGCCGTGATGTACGGCATGATGCCCAGGGCGAAGATGGACACCTGGAGCAACGCGCCGCCGCTGAAGAGGTTGACGAGCTGGTACAGCCCGCCGGCGGTCTGACCGTTATGCAAGCATTGCTGGACATTCTGGTAGTTCACACCTGGCGAGGGAATGAAAGCACCCAAGCGGAAGATGGTGATGATTCCCAGCGTGAACAACAACTTGCGTCGCAGATCAGGCGTGCGAAAGGCCCGGCCAAATGCGCTAAGCAAGCGTCCTCCTGTGGTGTCAATAAGGGTGGGGTGGCGGAATTTGATAAATCCCGACATCCGAGTCTAACGGGTCTGGGACCCGACCTAACAATCCGGGCCGCCGCGCATGCGCCGGATGGTGGGAATTGTTCGCCGGGCGGATATGAAAAACTCCCGGTATCCGGGGCCGAAGCCCGCGGATACCGGGAGTTCAACAGCTGGCGCCGTCCCTTACAGGGCGGTGGTGCTTCCGCCTGCTGCGGCAATTTTTTCAGCGGCGCTGGCCGAGAATGCGTGGGCGGTGACGTCAACCTTGACGGTGATGTCGCCGGTGCCCAGCACCTTGACGGGCTGGTTCTTGCGAACGGCACCCTTTTCGACCAGGTTCTCCACGGTGACTGCGCCACCTTCCGGGAACAGCTCGTTGAGCTTGTCCAGGTTTACAACCTGGAACTCAACCCGGAACGGGTTCTTGAAGCCGCGCAGCTTCGGCAGGCGCATGTGCAGCGGCAGCTGGCCGCCGGCAAAGCCAGCCTTCACCTGGTAGCGGGCAGCCGTACCCTTGGTACCGCGACCGGCGGTCTTGCCCTTGGATGCCTCACCACGACCGACACGGGTCTTGGCGGTCTTGGCACCCGGTGCGGGACGCAGGTGGTGAACCTTCAGGGCGCTCTGCTTCTCAGCAGCCTGCGCCTTATCAGCGGTGTTCTCTGCCATTTACTTCGCCTCCTCTACCTTTACCAGGTGCGGAACCGTGTTGAGCATTCCAACGGTCACGGCGTCGGCGGTGCGGACAACGGTGTGTCCAATCCGCTTCAGGCCGAGGGACCGCAGGGTATCGCGCTGGTTCTGCTTGCCGCCAATGGCGGACTTGATCTGAGTGATCTCCAACTGAGCGTCGGAGGGGACCAGGTTCTTAGCCAAGACTAAACACCTGCCTTCGGAGCCAGGAGGGCCTTCACCAGCGCAGCCGGAGCGATCTCGTCCAGCGGCAGGCCGCGGCGTGCAGCCACTGCTGCCGGCTCTTCGAGGCGCTTCAGGGCATCAACGGTCGCGTGAACGATGTTGATGGCGTTGGAGGAACCGAGCGACTTGGAGAGGATGTCGTGGATACCCACGCACTCCAGTACTGCACGGACCGGACCACCGGCAATAACACCGGTACCGGCGGAAGCCGGACGCAGCATTACGACGCCGGCAGCGGCTTCACCCTGAACGCGGTGCGGAATGGTGTTGCCAACGCGGGGAACGCGGAAGAAGGACTTCTTGGCCTCTTCAACGCCCTTGGCGATAGCAGCGGGAACTTCCTTGGCCTTGCCGTAGCCCACGCCGACCATGCCGTTACCGTCACCAACGACGACCAGTGCGGTGAAGCTGAAGCGACGACCACCCTTGACGACCTTGGAAACGCGGTTGATGGTGACAACGCGCTCTACGAACTGGTTCTTTTCGGCTTCACGGCCACCGTCGCGGCCGCCACGGCCACCGCGGTCGCCGCGGCCCTGGCCACGGTCGCCACGCTCGCCGCGACGGGCGCCACCACGGCGGTCCTCGGCAGCGGGGGCAGTGGTCTCAGCAGCTGCGGCTTCGGGCGCCTTCTGATCTGCAGACACAGTGTCCTTTTCCTTGTTTGCTTCGGTCACAGTGACAGCCCACCTTCGCGTGCACCGTCAGCGACGGCGGCAATCCGGCCGTGGTACTTGTTACCACCACGGTCGAAGACAACAGCCTCGACGCCGGCAGCCTTGGCACGTTCGGCAACGAGCTCGCCAACGCGCTTGGCCTTGGCAGTCTTGTCACCGTCGAATGCACGAAGGTCGGCTTCCAGGGTGGACGCGCTTGCTACGGTCTGGCCAATGGTGTCGTCGACAACCTGGACAAATACGTGGCGTGCGGAACGGTTGACCACCAGACGGGGGCGGGCAGCCGTACCTGAAATGCGCTTGCGGATACGAAGCTGGCGGCGGCTGCGACCAGCAGCCTTGCTCTTGTTCGTACGCTTCTTGTTAATGGAGATGGCCATGGTTACTTACCAGCCTTTCCGACCTTGCGGCGGATGACTTCGCCTGCGTAACGGATACCCTTGCCCTTGTAGGGGTCAGGCTTCCGCAGCTTGCGAATGTTGGCAGCGACCTCGCCGACCTGCTGCTTGTTGATACCTGAGACAGAGAGCTTGGTCGGTCCCTCTACTGCAAAGGTGATGCCGGCCGGAGCCGAAACGTTGACCGGGTGGCTGTAGCCCAGAGCGAACTCAAGGTCAGATCCCTTGGCCTGAACGCGGTAACCGGTACCGACGATTTCAAGCTTCTTCTCGTAGCCTGCGGTGACGCCCTGGATCATGTTGGCGATCAGGGTGCGGGTCAGGCCGTGGAGCGAACGGGAGGCGCGCTCGTCGTTCGGGCGGCTGACGGTCAGGGTGTTGTCATCCAGGGCAACCTCGATGGGGCTGGCCACAGTGTGGGTCAGCTCCCCCTTGGAACCCTTGACGCTGACGACAGAGCCGTCAACCTTGACCTCAACGCCGGCAGGAACGGTGATGGGGAGACGTCCAATACGTGACATTATTCTCTTCCTTTCCCGTTACCAGACGTACGCGAGGACTTCGCCGCCCACGCCCTTCTTGCCGGCCTGCTTGTCAGTCAGGAGGCCGGAAGAGGTGGACAGGATTGCGATACCCAAGCCACCGAGCACGTGGGGCAGGTTGGTGGACTTCGCGTAAACGCGGAGGCCCGGCTTGGAGATGCGGCGTACACCGGCGATGGAACGCTCGCGGTTCGGACCGAACTTGAGGTCCAGGGTCAGCTTCTTGCCAACCTCAGCGTCCTCTTCCTTCCAGCCGGCGATGAAACCTTCGGCCTTGAGGATGTCGGCAACGCGTGCCTTGAGCTTGCTGTAAGGCATAGACACGGAGTCGTGGTATGCCGAGTTTGCGTTACGCAGGCGCGTAAGCATATCTGCGACAGGATCTGTCATTGTCATGTGGGCTCATGCCCTTCCTCGTAACGGTTTCCGCCGTTCCATCCCCTGGGGAGCGGAGCGGCCGGACCTTTTACGTAGTTAATTAAGCTTCGGTTTTGAACGGGAAACCAAGCGCCTTAAGCAGCGCGCGGCCTTCGTCATCGGTCTTGGCGGTGGTGACAACCGTGATGTCCATACCGCGGACGCGGTCGATCTTGTCCTGGTCGATTTCGTGGAACATAACCTGCTCGGTCAGACCGAAGGTGTAGTTGCCGTTGCCATCGAACTGCTTGCCGCTCAGGCCGCGGAAGTCGCGGATACGGGGCAGTGCCAGGGTGACCAGGCGGTCCACGAATTCCCACATGCGGTCGCCACGCAGGGTTGCGTGTGCACCGATGGGCATGCCTTCGCGCAGCTTGAACTGTGCGATCGACTTGCGGGCCTTGGTAACCTGCGGCTTCTGGCCGGTGATCTGGGTGAGGTCGCGGACAGCGCCGTCGATCAGCTTGGAGTCCTTGGCGGCATCTCCAACACCCATGTTCACAACGACCTTCACCAGGCGGGGTACCTGGTTCACGTTCTCGTACTTGAATTCATCCTGGAGCGTTGCCTTGATGGATTCGGCGTACTTGGTCTTCAGACGAGGAACGATCTTCGTTGCCGGAGTCTCGAGAGTCTCAGTCATTAGATGTCCTTCCCGGAGCTCTTGGACACGCGGATACGGACGGTCTTCTTGACACCGTTCTTCTCCACAGTGTCGAGGCGGAAGCCCACGCGGGTCGGCTTCTTGGTCGACGGGTCAACCAGGGCCACGTTGGAAATGTGGATCGGGGCCTCTACGACCTCGATGCCGCCAGTCTTGGTGCCGCGCTGCGACTGTCCAACACGGGTGTGCTTGGTGACGCGGTTGATACCCTCAACCAGCACGCGGTTGGTGTCGGTGAAGACGCGCAGAACTTTGCCCTGCTTGCCGCGGTCGCCGCCACGCTCAGCCTTGGCGCCAGTGATGACCTGAACCAGGTCACCCTTCTTGATCTTTGCAGCCATGGACTAGAGCACCTCCGGAGCCAGAGAAACGATCTTCATGAACTTCTTGTCACGCAGTTCACGACCAACCGGTCCGAAGATACGGGTACCGCGGGGGTCACCGTCGTTCTTCAGGATCACAGCTGCGTTCTCGTCAAACTTGATGTAGGAACCATCCGCACGGCGGCGTTCCTTCTTGGTACGGACGATGACGGCCTTGACCACATCGCCCTTCTTTACGTTGCCGCCCGGGATTGCATCCTTGACGGTGGCGACGATGACGTCACCGATGCCTGCGTAGCGACGGCCAGATCCACCGAGAACGCGAATGGTAAGGATTTCCTTAGCACCCGTGTTGTCGGCGACCTTGAGTCGCGACTCCTGCTGAATCACTATTTACTCCTTGCGTCGCGCCGGTTCTCAGGCCGTGGTCTTGCTACGGAATGAGCCTTGCGGAACGGTTGATCGGGGTGTCTCTTGACCTGCCTGGATTTTGCCAGACCAGGCCTAAACGCCCGTGCCAGGAGCAGTTGCTCCCACCCGGTCCGGGAACGGATCCCGGGCGCACAGGGGCACTATGCTGTGGCACGCTTGTTTACGAGGTTGATGATGGCGCACGAAAGGCGCCATACAAACTCAATATCCTAGCACGTTTTCCGCCGGTCCCCATATCACCACCGTCGCCTGCCCCGCAAGACGGACGACGGCGCCGCGCGGGGCAGCCTTCCGGCCCACCCAGTTGCCACTCCCCCGCCAACCCAGGCGCCGGCGTCGTCCGGCAGTCCACTTACGCCCCATCACTACCTGCAGGAGATCCTCCAACGCGCCATCACCGGGACTGTCCGATTTTCGGTGGATCCACGGTTGGCATTTAGTTGATTCTTCCGTCGAAAGTGATGGCGAAGGCGTTGAGCGCCGGCTTCCATCGT
>NZ_JAUSTB010000021.1:0-28213 GCF_030812615.1 Pseudarthrobacter niigatensis
GAGGCCTTCAACTCCTCAGCGAACACAGCAGCAGCCCGCATCGGCCCCACAGTATGCGAAGACGACGGGCCAATCCCGATCGAAAAAAGATCAAAGACTCCGACTGCCATAACTAAATCCTTACTGAAACTGTGGTTCGGTTGGTGTGGCCGGGCTGGGGTGGAGCGGGCAGGACATCCTCTGCGTGCTCGGTCGCGAAGACGCCCGCTAAGCGGACGTGACGCTCCCTTAGACGCACGCTGCCGGATGCCCCGCCCACTCCGAGGGTCTGTCACCAAGGCGACATGCCCACGAGGGGACGGCGGAGCCGGACTTTTCGAAAGCCTGCGTCAAAGCGACGAAGGAGCAGCAGGCGTGAAAATGTCCGGTCCGCCGGGCCCGTTAGCGATCACGATCCCTTAGGACAGGGGTGCCACGCCCGGGTAGAGCGGGTGGGCTGCTGCGAGTGCTTCGACGCGGTGACGGAGCCCCGAAAGGTCCGCGTCGGCGTCGGCAATCAAGGCCTCGGCGATGATGTCGGCTACCTCGCGGAAGGCAGCCTCACCGAAGCCACGGGTGGCCAGGGCGGGGGTGCCGATGCGCAGGCCCGATGTCACCATCGGCGGACGCGGATCAAACGGGACCGCGTTGCGGTTGACCGTGATGTCGATCGCGGCGAGGCGGTCTTCCGCCTGCTGGCCGTCGAGTTCGCAGTTGCGCAGGTCCACCAGGACCAGGTGCACGTCCGTCCCGCCGGACACCACGCTGATGCCCTTTGCCGTGACGTCCGGCTGGACCAGGCGCTCGGCGAGGATGGATGCGCCGAGCAGGACGCGTTCCTGCCTCTCCTTGAACTCGGGGGACGCTGCGATCTTGAATGCCACGGCCTTGCCGGCAATGACGTGCTCCAGCGGGCCGCCCTGCTGGCCGGGGAAGACAGCCGAGTTGATCTTCTTGGCGATGTCGGCGTCGTTGGAGAGGATGATGCCGCCGCGCGGACCGGCGAGGGTCTTGTGCGTGGTGGACGTTACTACGTGGGCGTGCGGCACCGGGCTGGGGTGCAGTCCGGCTGCCACGAGGCCGGCGAAGTGCGCCATGTCCACCATGAGGTAGGCGCCCACAAGGTCGGCGATGCGGCGGAACTCCGCGAAGTCCAGCTGGCGGGCGTAGGCCGACCAGCCGGCAACGATGAGCTGCGGCTTCGTTTCCAGCGCCAGCCGTTCCACTTCTGCCATGTCGATCGTGTGGGTGTCTTCGCGGACCTGGTACGGGACCACGTTGTAGAGCTTGCCGGAAAAGTTGATCCGCATGCCGTGGGTCAGGTGGCCGCCGTGGGCCAGGTTCAGGCCCATGATGGTGTCGCCGGGCTTGATCAGCGCGTGCATCACCGAGGCGTTGGCCTGGGCGCCGGAGTGCGGCTGCACGTTGGCGAACCCGGCACCGAAGAGCGCCTTGACCCGGTCGATGGCGAGCTGCTCGGTGACGTCCACGTGCTCGCAGCCACCGTAGTAGCGCTTGCCCGGGTAGCCTTCGGCGTACTTGTTGGTCAGGACGGAGCCCTGCGCCTGCATCACGGCTACGGCGGTGTGGTTCTCCGAGGCGATCATTTCCAGGCCCTCACGCTGGCGGCCCAATTCGTCGTCGATCTTGGCGGCGATTTCGGGGTCCAACGCGGACAGGTCCGCGTTGAGGCTCGGGGAGACTACCTGCTCGAACACTGCGGTGTCAGCGGGGGCACTCACAGTTCGCCGCCGTTCGCTTCGGCGTATTCCTCTGCGGACAGCAGCGGGCCCTCTTCGGTGACGGTGACCTTGAAGAGCCAGCCGGCGCCGTACGGATCGTTGTTGATCACGGCAGGGTCGCTGACGACGTCGTCGTTGACTTCCGTGACCTCGCCCGTGACGGGGGAGTACAGGTCCGAGACGGACTTGGTGGACTCGATCTCGCCACAGGTCTCGCCGGCCGTCACGGTGGAGCCAACCTCGGGCAGGTCCACGTAGACGATGTCGCCCAGTGCTTCGGCGGCGACAGCGGACACGCCAACCACGGACGGGCCGGAGCCGTCAGCGGCGATCCATTCGTGCTCGGCGGAATACTTCAGTTCGGCGGCAACTTTAGCCATGGTGTTTTTCCTTAAGTTTGGGGTTCAAGAGTGGGGAAGCGCGAAGCTACTTTTGGCGCTTGTAGAACGGCAGGGCGACAACCTCGAAGGGCTCGGCCTTGCCGCGCAGGTCCACGTCCAGTGCGGTGCCCAGCCCGGCGTGCTCGACGTCGACGTAGGCCAGTGCTACAGGGTAGCCCAGGGTGGGGCTGGGCTGGCCGGAGGTCACCTCGCCCACCACGTTGCCGTCCTTGAGGACCGGGTAGCCACCACGGCCCGCGCGCCGGCCGAGGCCCTTCAGGCCGACGAGCTTGCGCTTGGAGCCGGACTCCTTGGCTGCCTCGAGTGCGGCCCGTCCCACGAAGTCGCCTTCCTTGGACTTGAGCGCAACGACGGGGCCAAGGCCGGCGTCGAACGGTGAACGCTCCAGGGACAGCTCATTGCCGTACAGCGGCATGCCGGCCTCGAGGCGGAGTGAGTCGCGCGATGCGAGGCCGCAGGGAATGATGCCGAACTCTTCGCCGGCTTCGGCCACCTTGGCCCACAGGTTCGCGGCGTCGGCGTTCGGAATGAACAGTTCGAAGCCGTCCTCGCCGGTGTATCCGGTGCGGGCCAGGATGACATTGTGGCCGGCGATGGTGAGCTCGTTGAACGCGTAGTACTTCAGGCCGGTGACCAGGGCGTGCTGGGATTCATCCGTGAGCTTGAGCAGGATGGCCTCGGCGTTGGGTCCCTGGACTGCGACGAGGGAGGTGGCCGACGACGCGTCCTCCACCTTGACGTCGAAGTTAACTGCCCGTTCGGCGAGGGCTGCCGCCACGGTGGGGGCGTTGCCGGCGTTGGGGACCACCAGGTATTTTTCGTCGCCGAAACGGTAAGTGATGAGGTCGTCGATGATGCCGCCGTCCTCGTTGCAGATCAGCGAGTACTTGGCCTTGCCATCCGCGATGGCGGACAACTTGCCCACCAGGGCGTAATCCAGGAAGGCGCCGGCTTCGGGGCCGGTGACCCAGACTTCGCCCATGTGGGAGAGATCGAACAGGCCCGCAGCTTTGCGGACGGCGTGGTGCTCGGCCAGTTCGGAGCTGTACTTGAGCGGCATCTGCCAGCCGCCGAAGTCGGTGAAGGAAGCGCCCAGCTTCTTGTGCTCTTCGTAGAGAGCCGTGTAGTTCTCAGTCATTGGGGGATCCTTAGTTTTCGAACTCGGACAGCGGCGGGCAGGAGCAGATCAGGTTCCGGTCTCCACCGGCGCCGTCGATCCGGCCTACCGGCGGGAAGTACTTGTCCTGCTTGAGGTGGTGGACGGGGAAGACAGCCTGTTCGCGGCTGTACTGCCGGGTCCATTCGGAGTTCACGACGGCGGACGCGGTGT
The DNA here is from genome assembly GCF_030812615.1 of Pseudarthrobacter niigatensis. Taxonomy (NCBI): domain Bacteria; kingdom Bacillati; phylum Actinomycetota; class Actinomycetes; order Micrococcales; family Micrococcaceae; genus Pseudarthrobacter; species Pseudarthrobacter niigatensis. Next base: position 3,453 of record NZ_JAUSTB010000021.1, read on the forward strand.
GGGGTGCGTTGCGCAGCGGGGAGTCCTGGACAGAGAAGTCGCCGTTGGCCACCTGGTCAATTTCCTTGCGGATGGTGATCATGGCCTCGATGAAGCGGTCGATCTCGGCCAGGTCCTCGGACTCGGTGGGCTCCACCATCAGCGTGCCGGCCACCGGGAACGCCAGGGTGGGGGCGTGGAAACCGTAGTCGATGAGGCGCTTGGCCACATCCTCCGCGGTGACACCGGTCCTGGCCGTGAGTTCGCGCAGGTCCAGGATGCATTCGTGCGCCACGAGGCCACCTTCGCCGGTGTAGAGGACCGGGAAGTAGTCGTTCAGGCGCACGGCGACGTAGTTCGCAGCGAGCAGGGCTGCCTTGGTGGCCTCGGTCAGGCCTTCCCCGCCCATGAGCTTCACGTAGGCCCAGGAGATCGGGAGGACTCCGGCGGAGCCGAAGTTCGAGGCGCTGATGGCCACGCCGTGGCCTTCTTCATGCGCTGCCTTGTTCGCGTCGCCGGGCATGAACGGTGCCAGGTGGGCCTTCGCCGCGACCGGCCCGACGCCGGGTCCGCCGCCGCCGTGCGGGATGCAGAAGGTCTTGTGCAGGTTCAGGTGGGACACATCCCCGCCGAACTTGCCCGGCTGGGCCAGGCCCACCAGGGCGTTCAGGTTGGCGCCGTCAACGTAGACCTGGCCGCCGGCAGCATGGACGGCCTCGCAGATCTCGGTCACGTCCGCATCGTAGACGCCGTGGGTGGACGGGTAGGTGATCATGATCGCCGAGAGGACGTCTTTGTTCGCCTCGATCTTTGCGTACAGGTCCTCGTGGTCAATCGTTCCATCCGCGGCCGTGGCAACGACGACGACCTTCATGCCGGCCAGGACGGCGGAGGCGGCGTTGGTGCCGTGGGCCGAGGCCGGGATCAGGCAGACGTTGCGCTGGGTGTCGCCGTTCGCGCGGTGGTAGCCGCGGATGGCCAGCAGGCCGGCGAGCTCGCCCTGGGACCCGGCGTTGGGCTGGAGGGACACCTGGTCGTAGCCGGTGATTTCCGCCAAGTCGGCTTCCAGGCCACGGATCAGTTCACGCCAGCCTTCGGTCTGGGAGTCCGGGGCGAAGGGGTGGATGGAGGCGAACTCCGGCCAGGAGATGGCTTCCATCTCGGCGGTGGCGTTCAGCTTCATGGTGCACGAGCCCAGCGGGATCATGGTGCGGTCCAGCGCGAGGTCCCGGTCAGAGAGCTTGCGGATGTAGCGCAGCAGCTGGGTCTCGGACCGGTGGGTGTTGAACACCGGGTGCTGCATGTACTCGGAGGTGCGGAGCACCTCTGCGGGCAGTTCGAAGCCCTCGGCGTCCACCACGGGGCCGGCACCGAAGGCGACGGCGATCGCGGACAGGATTTCCGGCGTCGTGGTTTCATCCGTGGACACGCCGATGGTGTCGGCATCAATATGCCGCAGGTTGATCCCGCGTGCTTCAGCAGCGGTGATGACCTTGGCGGCCTTGCCGGGAACGGAGACCGTGACTGTGTCGAAGAACGTCTCAGTGGCCAGTTCCCGGCCTGCGACCTTGAGGGTGGTGGCCAGGGCGCGGGCGTTGTTGTGGACGCGCTCGGCGATGGCCTTCAGTCCGTCCGGGCCGTGGTAGACGGCGTAGAAGGAGGACACGATGGCCAGCAGGGCCTGCGCGGTGCAGATGTTGGAGGTGGCCTTCTCGCGGCGGATGTGCTGCTCGCGCGTCTGCAGCGCCAGGCGGTAGGCCGGGAGGCCGGCGTCGTCCTTGGACACGCCCACCAGGCGGCCGGGCATGGAACGCTCCAGGCCCTTGGCCACGGCCATGTAGGCGGCGTGCGGCCCGCCGAAGAACAGCGGCACCCCGAAACGCTGGGTGGAGCCGACGGCGATGTCGGCGCCCTGCTCGCCCGGAGGCGTGATCAGGGTCAGGGCCAGCAGGTCGGCGGCGACGGTAACCAGTGCACCGCGTTCCTTCGCCTCGGCGATCACGCCTGCGTGGTTGAAGACGCGGCCTGAGGCGCCGGGCTGCTGGAGCACGATCCCGTTGATCGCACCTTCAGGCAGGCCCTTGGACAGGTCGGCAACCTCAACCTCGAAGCCGAGCGCCTCGGCGCGGCCCTTGACGATGGCGATGGTCTGGGGCAGGACGTCGGCGTCCAGGACGGTCCTGCCGTCGCGGGTGTCCTTGTTTTTGTTGGCGCGGCGCATCATCAGCACGGCCTCGGCCACGGCGGTGGCTTCGTCCAGCAGGGAGGCGTTGGCGATGGGCAGCCCTACCAGGTCCTGGACCATGGTCTGGAAGTTCAGGAGTGCCTCGAGCCGGCCCTGGGAAATTTCGGGCTGGTAGGGCGTGTAGGCGGTGTACCAGGCAGGGGCTTCCAGCACGTTCCGGCGGATCACCGCAGGCGTGATGGTGTCGTAGTAGCCCTGGCCGATCATCTGGACAGCGGTCTTGTTCTTGGCGGCCAGCCGGCGCAGTTCCGCAAGCACCTCAACCTCGCTGAGGGCGCCCTTGAGCGCGAGCGGCTTGGACTGGCGGATCGAATTGGGGACGGCGATGTCCACCAGGCCGTCAACGCTGTCGTAGCCAACGGCCTTGAGCATGGTGTCCACGTCAGCCTGGCGGCGTGCACCGATGTGCCGGTCCGCAAAGACAGACGGTTGGGATTGAATCGTCATGAGGAACTCCAGGATTGGCCGGCCACGGGTGGCTCGGCATGGATCGGGTCCCTCCCCGCTCTGTATTGGACCTGAGAGATTCCGCAAACCCAGCCAGGGCCTGCTTGCACCGTCGGTGAGTACTGCCGGAGCAGCACTGCTTTCCAGAGTCGCCTCGCCGTGACGGTACATGGGCCTGAGAGATTCCTGGGGAGGATTTGCTCCTACGGCGCCTGCCCGGTGATGGCCGGGAGAACTCTCCCGCCACAGCTCGAAAGGCTTATTGAAATGTGGGTGATTCGGCTCACAAGTTACAGGATGGCGGCGCGGGGGTGCAAGTCGGTCCGTCATGAAGCGCGCCGGCGGCAGCATTACGGCGGCGTCGTAATGCCGGGCTTGACTTTTGTTCGTGACGGACACCACACTGAACCCCGTGATCCGGCCGGGCAGCGGAACTGGCCCAAAGAACGCTGGGCGCTCCGTCGCCGGCTGTGATTTCCGGAGGCCCAAAAAATGCGCCGTGCGGCTGGAAAGCCCGCAGCGGATGCACTCCGATAACTGAACACTGATTTACCAATCAACGCTTTTGACCTGCGGCGGGAGAGCCCTGCCGGTACGTTCAGCAGGCGCCGTAGGAGCAAACCCTCCCCAGGAAACTCTCAGGCCCACGTACCGCCGCGGTGAGGCAACTCTGGAAAGCAGCCAGGCCCTGTCCTGGCTCACCGACGGTGCAAGCACGCCATCCCGGCGAGTGGAAACTCTCAGGTCCAAGACAGAGCGGGGAGGAAATCCAATCTTTGCGACACCCCGGGTGCCGCTCGAACGATGGAGTTCCTCAATGACGACCCATTCCCCGACGTCCCCCGGCGGCGGAGCCCCGCACCTGGAGCGGCAGCTCAGCAACCGCCACATCCAACTGATCGCCATCGGCGGCGCAATCGGCACTGGCCTGTTCATGGGTTCCGGCAAGACCATCTCGGCAGCCGGCCCCTCGGTGATCTTCGTATACATGATCATCGGTTTCATGCTGTTCTTCGTCATGCGTGCCATGGGTGAACTGCTGCTCAGCAACCTCAACTACAAGTCCTTCAGCGATTTCGCCGCAGACCTGCTGGGCCCGTGGGCCGGCTTCTTTACGGGCTGGACCTACTGGTTCTGCTGGGTCATCACCGGCATCGCCGATGTCATCGCCATCGCCGGCTACTCCCGGGAACTGTGGCCCGGGGTGCCCCTGTGGATCCCCGGCCTGGCCACCGTAGCCATCCTTCTCCTGCTGAACCTCACCACCGTCAAGGCCTTTGGCGAGACGGAGTTCTGGTTCGCGCTCATCAAGATCATTGCCATTGCTGCGCTGATCATCGTTGGCCTGTTCATGATCTTCACCGGTTTCCAGTCCGACGCCGGTCCTGCCACCTTCACCAACCTGTGGAGCCACGGCGGATTCTTCCCGAACGAGTTCATGGGCTTCGTGGCGGGCTTCCAGATCGCCGTCTTCGCCTTCGTGGGAATCGAACTGGTGGGCACCACCGCCGCCGAGGCCAAGAACCCGGAGCGGAACCTGCCCAAGGCCATCAACTCCATCCCCATCCGCGTGCTCCTCTTCTACGTAGGCGCCCTCATCATCCTGATGGCAGTCACCCCCTGGACCGAGTTCAGGGCCGGCCACAGCCCCTTCATCGCCATGTTCTCCCTGGCAGGCCTGGGCGCCGCAGCCACCATCGTCAACCTCGTGGTGCTTAGCTCCGCGATGTCCTCCGCGAACTCCGGCATCTACTCGACCTCCCGCATGGTCTTCGGCCTTGCCCAGGAAGGCGACGCTCCCGACGTCTTTGGCAAACTGTCCCGGCGGAAGGTGCCCCAGAACGCACTGTTCCTCTCCTGCGTGCTGCTGCTGTCCGGCGTCGTCCTCATGTATGCCGGCCAGGACGTGGGCAAGGCCTTCGACATGGTTACCACCGTCTCAGCTGTCTGCTTCGTCTTTGTCTGGTCGATCATCCTGGCCAGCTACATCGCCTTCCGCCGCCGCCGGCCGCACCTGCATGAAGCATCGAAGTTCAAGATGCCCGGCGGTGTTGCCATGGTCTGGGTGGTCTTCGCCTTCTTCGCTTTCGTGATCTGGACCCTCACCACCCAGCCGGACACCCTGCTGGCCCTGCTGGTCACGCCGGTCTGGTTCATCCTGCTGGGCGCCGCATGGTTCGTCCTCCGCCGCCGGCCCGCACACCAGGCCCGATTCGCCGCGTTCCAGGCTGAACTGCAGGCAGACCAGGACTTCACCGACGCCGCATCCGGCCAGGCCGCCCGTCAGGTTGCCGCCGCAGAAGCGGGGGAAGAGCGGGTCAAGCGGTGATCGGCACGGAAGCCCGCATGTCGCAGGGCAGCACGGCCGCGGCCGGGCAGCGCCAGGCCGTGGCTCCGGAAACGGGCAAGGAATTCGTCCTGACATTCCATTGCCCGGATGCGCTCGGCATCGTCCAGGCGGTGGCGGCCTACCTGCTCGAGCAGGAATGCTACATCGTGGACATCAAGCAGTTCGGGGACCGCGCGAGCGGCAGGTTCTTCATGCGGATCCACGTCACCGCCCAGGTAGAGCTGGAACTCGACCACCTCCGGACCGGTTTCGAGCAGGTGGCCCGGGAGTGGCAGATGGACTGGCGCCTCGAACGCCACGGCCGCAAGCAGCCCATCCTGGTCATGGTGTCCAAATACGACCACTGCCTCAACGACCTCCTGTTCCGCGCCCGCAGCGGTGAGTTGCCCGTCCGGATTGCCGCCGTGGTGTCCAACCACCCGGACCTGGAACCCCTTGCCGCGTGGCACGGTGTCCCGTTCCACCACATCCCGGTCACGCCCGATACCAAGGCGGAAGCTGAGGGGCGCCTGCTGGAACTGGTGGACCAGTACGCAGTGGAACTGGTGGTGCTGGCCCGCTACATGCAGGTGCTCAGCGATGAAGCCACTACGCGCCTCAGCGGCAAGGCCATCAACATCCACCACTCGTTCCTGCCCAGCTTCAAGGGCGCAAAGCCGTACCACCAGGCGTACGCACGCGGTGTCAAGACGGTGGGCGCCACTGCCCACTACGTGAACTCGGAGCTGGACGAGGGGCCCATCATTTCGCAGCAGGTCATCGAGGTGGACCACACGTATTCCGCTTCAGACCTGGTCACGGTTGGCCGCGACGCCGAATGCAAGGCGCTCACGAATGCCGTCCGCTGGCACGCTGAAGGGCGGATAGTCCTCTCCGGCAACCGGACGGTCATCCTCCGCTAGTTGCAGGCCCATCCACGCGGCCGGCGCTGCACTCCTCCCAGGCGGAGGGGCAGGCGCCGGCCGCCGTGGCACCACATTTGAATACAGCCTTTCGAGCTGTGGCGGGAGAGTTCTCCCGGCCATCACCGGGCAGGCGCCGTAGGAGCAAATCCTCCCCAGGAATCTCTCAGGCCCATGTACCGTCACGGCGAGGCGACTCTGGAAAGCAGTGCTGCTCCGGCAGTACTCACCGACGGTGCAAGCAGGCCCTGGCTGGGTTTGCGGAATCTCTCAGGTCCAATACAGAGCGGGGAGGGACCCGATCCATGCCGAGCCACCCGTGGCCGGCCAATCCTGGAGTTCCTCATGACGATTCAATCCCTCATGGCACCAGCCGCCGCATCGATCCCCGCGGCAGGACAGGCCTCCGGTTCCGGGGCAGCGCTGCCCGTCCGGATGCAGGTCAATCCCACCGAGGACGTTGCCGCCCTCTTCCAGGCACACGCTCCCGCCGGCACGGCCCTGACGGTGACCTGCCTGCCGCGCCAAGGTGTGGGGCCGACCATCCGGACAGCCATCGAGCTTGCCTACCTCGGCTTCGAGGTTGTCCCGCACCTGGCCGCACGGAGCATCGAAAGCCGTGGGCAGCTGGCCGGTGTGGTCCGGAACTGCCACGATGCCGGGATCACCGAAGTATTCGCCGTCGGCGGTGACGCATGGGAGCCCGCCGGGCCCTATGACAGCAGCCTTCCGCTGCTGGAGGACCTCGCCGAGCTGTCCGGCGGCACCATCCGGGCCGGTGTGGCGGGCTACCCGGAAGGCCATCCCGGCCACAGCGAACTGCATATGCTTGATGCGTTGCTGGAAAAGCAGCATCTGGCCTCATCCGTGGTGACGCAGCTGTGCTTCTCGGCCTCCCGCATCCAGTGGTACGCAGAAATGCTCCGCCGGGAAGGGGTGCGGCTCCCTGTCTGGGCCGGAGTTGCCGGCACCGTTCCACGGGCGCAGCTCATTCGTGCCGCACTGAAAATCGGTGTGGGCCCGTCCCTCAAACTCCTGAATCGCAGGGGCCCGCTTGGCCGCCGCCTGCTCAAGGGCGGCCTCTACTCACCGCAGGCGATCCTTGCGGAGCTGGAGGGCGGCGGGGTGGTGGAGGGGGTGCACCTGTACACGTTCAACAACCTGGCGGGCACCGGCAGCTAGGGACGAGCGGCGGGGAAGAACCAAGTGCCGGCCGGAAAGTTCAGCATGCTTAGTGTTTGTCCACATAGGATGGATAAGCACGGCAGCCCACCCGCTGCAGGTCGATTTGAATGAAGGTGACCATGGCCAGGCGCAGCAATCCCGCAGTACGAATCGCACAGGAAACCGCCCATAACGCAATGTTCGATGCCGAGGGCAAGCCCAAGCCCGGCGTCCACAACATGCTCCTGAAGGCAGTGCAGGTCCAGCGGCCCTTGGTGGTGGCCTATATCCGCCGGCTCCAGAAGAAGCATCCGCGGGCTACCGCAGCGCAGCTCGCAGACATCGCGGAGCGTGACTACCTTAGGGCGGTGGCCGGCGGAGGTGCCTTGGTGGGCGCCACCGCCGTCGTCCCGGGTGTGGGTACCGTCGCGTCGCTGGGACTGTCTGCGGCCGCGACGGTTGGCTTCCTGGAGGCGACAGCCCTCTATGCGACGTCGCTGGCCGAGCTCCACGGCATTCGCCTCACCAACCCGGAGAAAGCCGGCACCATGGTCATGGCCATCATGCTGGGCGAGGAAGGAACCGCCCTGCTGGGAACCCTGAGCGGACAGGCGGCCGGCGGAGCAAAGCCCGCGGACGTCTGGGGAAACGTGCTGTCCAGGTCCTCGATCCCGGGATTCGGCAGCGTCCGGAAGCGGATCCAGAACGCCTTCCTCAAGAACCTGCTCAAGCGGCAGGGCACCGCGCTGTTCGGACGGGCCCTGCCCTTCGGCATAGGGGCGGTTGTGGGCGGAGCCGGTAACCTCGTGATGGGCCGTGCAGTGGCCAAGAACGCCCGGGAGGCGTTCGGACCCATGCCGGACACCATCCCCGGGGAGCTGACCGCGGCTGCCGGGCCTGACAACCTGACCCTGGAAGGCAACATCCTTGGATCTCAACGCTGACGTAGGCCAATCATTCGGTTCCTGGACCACGGGAGGCGATCCGGCGATGTTCCAGCTGGCCACCAGCGCCAACGTCGCGTGCGGCCTCCACGCGGGCGACCCCGTCACCATGCTGGACAGTTGCCGGGCCGCCTACGAACTGGACGTCACCGTGGGTGCGCACCTCGGCTACCGCGATATGGCCGGGTTCGGCCGGCGTTCGCTGGACATGAGCTTTGATGAGCTATTTGGCGACGTGCTGTACCAGTTGGGCGCCCTCGACGGCGTCGCGCATGCCGTGGGTGCCTCGGTGGACTACGTGAAACCACACGGTGCGCTGTATGACACGCTGATCCACGATGCTGAGCAGGCTTCCGCGCTCGTGGCGGCCGTGAATGCCTACGATCCGGGGCTGCCCATCCTTGGATTCCCCGGCTCGGAGCTGTTGAAGCAGGCCAAGGAGGCCGGCCACCCTGTTTTCACCGAGGCCTACGCCGACCGTGCCTACTTTGCAGACGGTACTTTGGTGCCGCATGCCAGGGAAGACGCCGTGTTGAACGACGTCGACACGATCGTTGAGCGGGCCGTGCGGTTGGCAACAAAAGGCGAAGTGGTGGCGGTTGACGGTTCGGTGGTCCGGATCCAGCCGGACTCCCTGCGGCTGCCCGGCGGCAGCCCCGCAGCCTTGGAGGCGGCGGCCCGCATCCGGGCAGGTCTTGAGGCCGCAGGCGTGGAGCTGGAGGCCTTCGCCTAGAAGGCGGAGTTGCGCTTCTCACCCAGCGATTCAGGACCCAACGACTTCTAGCTCAGGCAGTAGGTAATCAAGGACTGCCGACCGTTGGACCAGGGACCCACTGATTACCGACCGTTGTACTGTCCAGGGCTCGCATCATCCCGACGGCACTAATGGCGTCGCGAGGAGTTCGGCCCAGAGTGGATCGTCGGCCGGCAGGTCGTCAAGGTCCACGTACCTGTCGTCGTCGTCGGGTTCCCACCGCGGGAGGTTTTCGAGGCTGGCCTCCAGGCACTGGCATTCACGGGGCACGTCCCATTGCAGCCATGGTGGCAGGCTTTCCGGTGGCCAGTGGGTTGGTTCTGAATCCTGTTCTTCGGGTTTGTAGTGGCGTCCGGTGGGTGAGGTCCAGCCCGGTGGGTCCTTGCTCGTGGCGGGGCCGGGGGTCCATTGGCTGTGATGTTTGAGCCGATGATGCTTGGGACAGAGCTCGGCCAAGTTACTGGTTCCAGTGGTGCCGCCGTGTTCCCACGCTTGGAGGTGGTCTGTTTCGTTGTCGGGGGTCTTGTTGGTGCAGCCGGGGAACGTGCACTGGGCATCGCGCAGCCTGATCCAGCGTTTGATGGACCCGGTAAGCCGGTAGTTTTTGCGGCCTATTTCCAAGGGTGCGCCGTCGCGTGGGTCGACGAGGATCCGGTAGAGGGAGTCCGCCCCGTCGGCGACGAGTTTGCGGGCCATGGACGCCGGGATCGGGCCGAAACCATCCAGCACTGCTGGTTCGTCGGTCACTCCGAGGAGGGCGAACACGGGCACGGTGACCAGGACGTCGGCCCGTGGGGTGGGAATTTCAGCAAGGTCGGTGGCGGTTCCAGCCCCCAGCAACAGGGATGCGGCGATGTCGGGGCGGAGTTGGGTGAGGGTGCGGGGTTCGTTGGGGCCCTGGAGGCCGCGGGCGGTGGCGGTGGTCCGGTTCCAGATGGCGCACGCGGTATCGCCGGGAAGGTAGAGGGAGACCCAGGCCATGCCGTCCCGGTCCGGGGTGTATTCCATCCGCCGGTCAGCCACCCCTTTCGCATGGCGCTTTTGGATCGATTCGGGGTGGTGGCGTTCCCGCCAGGCACGGATCTTGGCTCGGAACCGGGACGGGACCAGTTCACCGGGCGCGGCACCCCGGGCCGGATCGGGTGCGTCGGGGTGGAAGAAATGCGCCACCAAAGCCGCAGCCCCGACAGCGTCAAGGCCTTCGGTTTCGTCCGCGACAATCCGGGCGTGCTGCCACGACATCACGCCCGCGGCCAAGGCGTTCATGACGGGCGGTAGGGAACAGATCCTGCGCGACTGGTCCACGAACGCCCCGGCGGCCGCGGAGCTGATGGTGAGGACCCCGGCGATCTCCTCCACCACCGACATCTGCGCGTAGGTACGGTCCGTGTCGGACGCGTCCGGGGGAGTCATCGCTTGCTGCAGTTCAACGGCACGGGCAGCCCGCCGCGACTTTACCGCGGCCAGCTGCGCTTCGAGCCGGGCCATCACCTCCAAGCCTTCAAGACACAGCTCATACCGCCGCTGCAACACATCCACACCGGCACCAACACTGGCACCGGCTGCCAGGGAAGCGTCCTCCCGCTCCAGCGCATCCAGGGCAGCAACAGAGACGCCAATACCTTCCGATATCGCTGCCCGGTCCGTGCTGATTCCCATACCGACATCATCGCGCGACCCACTGACATTCTGACCGGCTGCCAGTGAGCACCAAAACCGGGCGCCGTCGTCGTACGCATTCCCGCTGCGCAGGCTCCTCCCCGCACCCCGAATATGCGGCGCGAAAAGGAATCTGCGCAGCGAAAGATCCCGAAGGGGCTACCCAAAAATCAGTTGCGCCACCGTGAAGATCGCCAGCCCGGCCAGGGACCCCACCACGGTGCCGTTAATCCGGATGAACTGCAGGTCCTTGCCTACCTGGAGCTCGATCTTCTGCGAGGTTTCCTCGGCATCCCACCGCGCCACGGTGTCCGTGATAACGCCGGCGATGTCCGAACGGTAGGTGCGCACCAAGTACCCGGCGGCGTCACCGATCCATGCGTTGACCTTCCCTGCCAGTTCGGGATCGTCCACGAGCCGTGACCCAAAGTCGCGCACCGCGGCCTTGAACTTGATGGTGAGTTCGCTGTCCGGATCATCCACGGCACCCAGCAGCGCGTTCTTGACCGTGCCCCAGGTCCGGGAAGCGAGCTCGCGCACCTCGGGATCACCCAACACCTGCGCCTTGATGTCCTCCGCGCGGGCAATCATCGCCGGATCGTGCTGCAGGTCCTGGGCGAGGTCGTTCAGGTATTTGTCGATCGACTGGCGCACCTGGTGGCGGGGATCGGCCTGTACCGCGCGCACGAACTTGAGGATCTCGAGGTAGACCTTGTCGCCCACCAGGCCGTCCACGAACTGCGGAACCCAGGTGGGGGAGCGGTCGGACACCAGGCGGGTGACGGTCTCGTGGTTGTCATCCACCCAGTCCGCGGCGCGGTCCACCAGCAGGTCCACCAGTGTGTGGTGGTGCCCGTCGTGGAAGACCCGCTCCGCCAGCCTGCCCACCGGCGGCCCCCACGGCGGAGCGAGGAGATGCTTGCGGACCATGCCCTCAATGACGGCCTGGACGTCGTCGTCATTCAAAACCTTGAACGCGCCACGGATCACCGCGGCACCTTCCTTGGCCACCCGGTCGGCACCACCGGGCGCTGCCAGCCAAACACCTGCCCGGCGGGCAATGTTGACGCTGGCCAGCTTGTCCTGGACCACCTGCTCGGAGAGGAAGTTGGTCTCCACGAACTCGCCCAGGGAGGCGCCGATCTGGTCCTTGCGGCGCGGAATGATGGCGGTGTGCGGAATCTTGATGCCCATGGGGTACTTGAACAGGGCCGTCACAGCGAACCAGTCGGCCAGTGCGCCCACCATGCCGCCCTCAGCCGCCGCTCGCACGTACTGCAGCCACGGATACTCCTTTTGCAGGGCGAACGCGAAGACAAAGATCACGGCCATGGCGATCAGCAGGCTCAGCGCCAGCAACTTCATTTTCCGCAGCGCTGCCGCCTTTTCGGCGTCACCGGCACCAAGCTGGCGGCTTACGACGGCGCCTGCCGCCATAGTGCCCGGCCGCGGCTCCCGCGCTGGTTCGGTGGGTGCTTCCTGCGTGGTTGGCCCAGTAGTTGCCTCAGAGTTCACCTGCATGTGCCAAGCCTAGCCCTGAAGGCGGGGGCCGGTCGGCTACCGTGTGTCCATGACAATTGACGAGTCAGTGCCGCAGCGGCCGCTGGTCTTTGCCCACCGCGGTTCCAGCGGCACGTATGCCGAACACACCCGTGCCGCCTACCTCCAGGCCCTGGCCGACGGCGCGGACGGAGTGGAGTGCGACGTCCACCTGACGCGCGACCAGCACGTGGTCCTGCTCCATGACGCCAACCTGGACCGCACGTCGGACGGCACGGGTCCGGTGGCCGAGCGGACGCTGGAGGAGTTGCGCCAGCTGGACTTCTCGTCCTGGAAAGGCGTCCGGATCCCCGAAACGTTCGGGGCACGCTCCGAACAGCTCCTGACCCTTCCGGAACTGCTGGACATCCTTCGCGGCGCGGGCCGGCCCATGAAACTCGCCATCGAGCTCAAGCATCCCAGCCCGTACCAGCTCAAACTGGAGGACCGGGTCCTGGAGGTGCTCCGCAGCGAGGGCTGGGAACCGCAAAGCTCAACCGTGGACAACGTGGCCGTGACCTTCATGAGCTTCAGCCCGGATTCAGTCCGCCACCTGCTCCTCTCCGTACCGCCGCAATATATTTGCCAGCTGGTGGACGACCTCACCATCCATGAAATCCGTGGCGGCCTGGGGGTTGGGCCGATTACCGGCGGGGCCATCGCGAACCTGATGAAAGCCACCCAGTTGGAGGGCGAACGGATCCTGGACGACTGCGAGGTGGGCATGGCCGGCCCCGGCATCGAATACGTCAGGGAACGCCCTGAGACAGTCCGCCGCTGGCTGGACTCCGGCCGCCGCTTCAGGGTGTGGACCGTGGACTCCCCTGAGGACGTGTCGCTCTGCCGGGAATTGGGCATCCAGGAGATCACCTCAAACGTGCCGGCGCGTGTCTTGGAACAGCTCCACGCGGCCGCACCGCAGGGAAAGTAGCGCGGTCATGGGCGCCCGCGGCATGCCCCCCGCGCCCCGGTGGTGGGCGGGGAAGCTCGACGTCGAAGGCTTGGCGCTGCAGTCGGTGGAAGCCGCGGCCCAGGCGCTGAACCTGTACTCAGGGATGCCGGGCCGTTTCAGCACCACACCCGAACTGGCAGCGCCCGCCTTCGATTCCTTCGGGCACCTCCGGATTGCGGGGCGCAAGCCGCAGGGCTTCGCGCCCCTGTCCGGCTTCCGGAAGACCGCTGACGGCTGGATCCGGCTTCACGCCAACTACCCCCACCATGAGCAGCGGCTCCTGCACGCGCTGGCTGCCACTGGCGCGGAGGATGTGGACAGGAAACTCCGCTCCATGGCCGCGCTGGACGCCGAGGCCGCAATCCAGGAACAGGGAGGGATAGCCGCGGCCGTCCGGACCCGCAGTGAATGGCTCGCAACCGAAATGGGTCGGGCGGCCGGCTCGGGACCATGGATTGCGGTGGAGCATGCGGACGGCACCACTGGTGGCTTGGGACTGCGGGAAGCTGCAGAAGGAGCAGGCGCCGCTTCCGGCACGGGACGCGGCGCCAGGGACCTGCCGCTGGCCGGGCTGCGGGTGCTGGACCTGACGCGGGTCATCGCCGGCCCAGTCGCTACCCGGCTGCTGGCCGCGCTCGGGGCAGACGTCCTGCGGATCGACCCGCCCGCCTTTCCCGAGATCCAGGACCAGTTCGTGGACACGGCGTTTGGAAAGCGCAGTGCCGTACTCGACCTGGGGCAGGCGGCAAGCCAGGGAAACCTCCAGCAACTCCTGGCCGGCGCGGATGCCGTGGTCACCGGCTACCGGCACGGTGCCCTGGACCGTTTTGGCCTCAGCGGGCGGGAGCTGCTGGCAGCCCGTCCGGAACTGGTGGTGGTCACCTTGGACAGTTGGGGAAGCGCGGGGCCCTGGAGCGGCCTGCGCGGCTTCGACAGTATTGTCCAGGCCGCCTGCGGAATCGCCAGCACTTACGGCATGGAGGACGACGGCGGCTGGCGCCCGGGTGCGCTGCCGGTCCAGGCGCTGGACCACGCCACCGGCTATGGGGTGGCCGCGGCCGCAGTCTGCCTCCTGGCCGCCCGCCGCCGGACCGGGTTGGGCGGTACCGCGCACCTGTCGCTGGCGCGTACCGCGGAGGAGCTGTTTTCCCTGACCGGTGGGCAAGACCCCGACAGCATGAGTGACCCAACCAGCACGGAAAGCCCTGCTGGACTGCGCACCCCAGAATACCGGTCCGTGGCCAGCAGCTATGGGGAGCTGCGCTACGTTGGGCCGCCCCTGCTTGACGCGGGACACCCCCTGGATTTTCAGTCACCGCCGCCACCATATGGCAGCTCGCAGCCTGCCTGGCTGGAAGGCCGGGCAGCGCAGCCGTGAGGCCGTCGCCGCTGTGCCCTAGCGCCGGTTTCCGGGCCGCGCTGTGGCTGTGGTTGAGTGGTTCCATGTCTTTTCCCAGGTCCGGCACCGCTGCTAAGGGCTTGTCCGGTCCGTTCCGATCCATCCACGGCCCGGCCCTGCGGCATCTGTCCGCAGCGGCCATGGGAGCCCTTCTCCTGGCCAGCGCAGGCAAGCATTTCCGGGACCCAGGTTTTTACCGGGACGTCGTTCCCGGGTACCTGTGCCGGCAGGACGCGGTGCCGGGCGAACCCCGCAGCAGCACAGCCCAGCATCCTTGGGCCGTCCTGTCCCGGGATGAATGGATCGCCCTGAGCGGTCTGCTGGAGCTCGCCGCCGCCGTCGGAATCCTGCTCCCACCCACCCGGAAGCCCACGGCCACTGCCCTCACCGCCATGTTCACGGCATTCCTGGCCGGGCATGTTGATGCCCTCCTGGGGGCGTACGGGCCGCAGGGCACACCCCGCCGACGGAAGATCCATGCCGTGCGGCTTCCCCTCCAGGCACCGCTGATCATGTGGGCCTGGAGCCTGCGAAATGCCGCCGTGCCCGCGGTCAACCCGGGAAGCCGGGGGTGAAGCTGCTGGCTTCGCCGGCGGTGAAGGTGGGCATCTCCATCAGTATTGCCACCGGTCTTTACGGCGTATCGTTCGGCGCGCTGGCGGTCACGTCCGGGCTCAACTTCTGGCAGACCATGGCGCTAAGCCTGCTCCTCTTCAGTGGCGGCTCCCAGTTCGCGTTCATCGGGGTGGTGGCAGGGGGCGGTTCAGGCGTTGCGGCGATGAGCGCGGCCACCCTCCTGGGCATGCGCAACGGCATCTACGGCATGCAGTTGAACGCGCTGCTCCGGCCCACCGGCTGGCGCAAGTACATCGGAGCGCAGCTGACCATCGACGAATCCACGGCCACCAGCACGGGCCAGACGGACCCGGACGAACAGCGCCGCGGCTTCTGGACCGCAGGCGTAGGGGTCTACCTGCTGTGGAACCTCTTCACGGCCGTGGGCGCGCTGGCCGGCAGCGGGTTGGGCGACCCCAAGCAGTGGGGCCTTGACGGGGCCGCCGTCGCCGCCTTCCTGGCACTGCTCTGGCCCCGGCTCAAAGGACGCGAGCCGATCGCCATCGCGGTGGTTTGTGCAGTGGCCACGGTGGTTGCCGTCCCCTTTGTCCCGGCGGGCGTGCCCATCCTGGTGGCCGCGGTCGTTGCTGTGATGGTGGGCTGGTTCGGCCACGGCCGCCGCGACGAAGGCCTTGAGCCGGACGTCGAACCCTACGGCGACCACGGCCATCACCCGGGCGGCGCCCATCTCCGGGGCAGGGGCGTCCGCAGGGAAGCCGGCCGCAGGGGAGCTGCGGACCCGGAGGAGGGCAGATGACTTTGTGGATCTGGCTGCTCATCGCCTGCGTGCTCGCCTACGCCTGGAAACTGGTGGGCTACTTCGTCCCCGCCAAATTCCTTGAGGATCCGCGCACCTCACGTGTCGCGGGAACAATGACTATCGGCCTGCTGGCCTCGCTGACGGTGGTGAACGCGGTGGTGTCGGGGCAGGGACTCGCCGCGGATGCCAGGCTGGGAGCGCTGGCCGCGGCCGCGATCGCCCTGGTACTGCGGGCTCCATTCCTGGTGGTGGTGATCGCCGGTGCCGGCACGGCGGCGCTGCTGAGGATGCTGGGGTGGAACTGATCTGTTGAATCCACTCCGGGGCATGGTGACGTGGGTCACTTCCCCGGTTGGGTGCCAGTTGTACTATGGGATCGGCTTATGCAGTTGGCCATGGAATTCCTTATTGAACGGCACCCATGGAAAATCAGCTGCACCCTGCGGGCGGCTTGGCGGGCAGAATCCGCCAAAAGAACGCCCGACGGCGGGCGGGCCTTCCCGCCAAACGGTTCTTCAGGCGCTTTTCCCGACTTTCGGACGTGCCGGAAGAGGAACTGGAAATTCTCTCCCAACGGCTCCGGGCGGCACTCGACCTGGATCCGTCGTCGTCCGTTCCGGCCCTTCAGGCCCTGCTGCGGGAGGAAATGCGCAGGCGGGCAGATGCAGCCCAGGCCTAGTGGCCCAACATTCCGGCAGCCATCTGTGATGCACTGGATGAGAGGCAGCCCACACCCAGGCGGCCACCGAAGGAGGATTCGAGATGGGCGAACAGTCACGGCCTGTTGAGCCGCATGGCGGCCAGGGCACCGAGGATACCCGCAGGAACGCCAAGGACGAACAAGGCGCGGGGGTACCGGCAGAACAGTCTGCCAAGTCGCGGGCCACCTATTTGGACCCCCGCGGCTCGGAATCAACGCGCGAGCTGCGAGACACCGCCAGGCGTCGGCGGGATGCGGAGGAGAAGCTCCAGCAGCACCTGATGGAAGCGAAGGACCACGTTCCCAACGAGTTCCATGAACACCCCGGCCACGGCTACCAGGGACACGGGCACGCCGAACACGGGCACCTGGGCGCTGGGCACGCGGACGGGCCATCCGCGCAGGAGCAGCCCGGCCACGCAGACCCAGGGTCGCAGCACCAGGAAACCCCGCCGGCTGGACAACGGGCCGGCGGAGATGCCCACGCCGGGGACAGCGCCGCCGGCGAACCCGGTGCGGAGAAGCGCTGACACAGTTAGGGGAATCGGGACGAACGGGTAGCTAGGCTACCCCGTGCGCCGCGCCGTCAGGGGAGACGGACCGGCGGCCGCATTCCTCCACGCCCATCTCGTACCAGACCTGTGCGCCAAACTCGGGTTCGGGGGTATCGAGGTTCTGGTACAGCGCGTCGAGCAACTCGACCAGCTCGCCGGCGGTCAGCTCGGGAAGGACTTCCTCCGGCCCGCGCGGATCCGTCAGGTAGTGGAGAAGCTTTGAGTGGTTCATGGCAGTGCGGCCGTCGTCTGGGGGGCAGGCGCAAAGTGCATGGGGTTGCTCCAACGTGGAAGTGCCGAGGCTGGCTGCCTAACCCCACCTCCGAGTTTATTGCACGTACCTGCAGGTAACAATGGGGCCCGACTGGTGACCTGACTCCCTCGGCGGAACAGCCCGGCAGCGGGATTCCGGCACCGGAGCTGCGTACGCCGGCCTCGCCCGGCATGGACTGGCCGGCAGGCTGACTGCATGTTATTCAGCCCGGCTGGCCCGGCGTGGTGGCGGTGAACCCAGGGGCGGCGGGGACGGGGACGAACACCGGAAGCGGTCGGGATGGCCGGACTGTGCGGATGGCGTCCTCCACCAGCGCAAGTGGCCTGCGCCAGGCATCGGACCCCGGTTCCATGGTGTCCACCACACCGATCAGCATGGCCAGCAGCCGAAACATGTCCGTCATGGAAATGTCAGGGCGCAGGCTTCCCTGGCCCTGCCCGCGGACCAGAAGCACTCCCATGGATTCCATCAGCGATCCGGTGATCCCGGTGAGGAGCTCGCGCCGGCCCGCCACCGCACACAGCAGGTTGGCGTCGTCGCTCGCTGCGGCCATCAGGGCTTCGAGGACACGCAACATGCCTGCGGCAGCATCGATATCGGCGAGGGCGCCGTCCATGACGGGGTCCACGGTGAGCCGGAGCTGCCGGTTGAGCGCCGCCAGTACCAGTTCTTCCTTGTCAGCGAAGTTTCGGAATAGGGTTGCCGGGCCAACGCCGGCCGTGGCTGCGATGGTCTGGAGCGGTACCTCCGGGCCGAACTCGCGGAAGCACTGGCGCGCCGCAGTAATGATCTTGTCCACGTTCCGCGCTGCGTCTGCGCGGAGGGGCTTTCGGGCGACTGCGAGGCTCATGCCAAAAAGGGTAACAACGGAGACTGCCGCCACCATGGTTACTTCGGGGTAGCCGCTTATGTGACGCAGCCGGCCGGCGCCCGGCCCTGCGGCTGCCCGCGGGCACGTGGGAGACTGGTGAGCATGTTGCTTGCATTTTCTGTTGCTCCGTCAGGCGTTCCCACCGAGGGCTCCAGGCCCAACGACGCGTCAGTGCACGACGCCGTTGCTGCCGCAGTGAAGATCGTCCGCGAGTCCGGGCTGCCCAATCAGACGGATTCCATGTTCACCACCATCGAAGGCGAGTGGGACGAAGTGTTCGACGTGGTCAAGCGCGCCACCGAAGCCGTGGGCCGGTACGGCAGCCGCGTTTCACTGGTGATCAAGGCGGACATCAGGCCCGGGTACAGCGGCGAACTGACAGCGAAGGTTGACCGCCTGGAGACCGCACTGGCGCAGGAGCCCTAAGCGTCCTTTGAGGGGCCGGATTGTCTGGACCGCCGGGGCGCCGCGTGCCAAACTGTGGCAATGTTCGAGCACAAACCACGGCCGGAATGGGTTGCCACCGAGGAGTTCCTGTCCGACACCGTGGTGCATCCGGACGGTGCCGTCCAGCAGGCCATCCGCGCCGCCGCGGAGGCCGGGATGCCCCCCATCGAGGTGGCGCCGAACGCAGGAAAGCTCCTCAAGCTCCTGGTCCAGCTCTCGGGTGCGCGGCGCATCCTGGAGATTGGGACCCTCGCGGGCTACAGCACCATCTGGATGGGCAGGGGACTTTCACACAACGGCACACTGGTTACCTGCGAATACCTGCCCCAGCATGCGGAGGTGGCCTGGGCCAATATTGATGCGGCCGGCCTGGGGGAGCGGGTGGAAATCCGGCTGGGCCCTGCGCTGGAAACCCTGGCTGCCCTCGAGGAAGAGGAGCGGGAGCCGTTCGATTTCATCTTCATCGACGCGGACAAGGAAAACAACAGCCGCTACCTGGACTGGGCTGTCCGGCTTGGCAGGCCCGGAGCGGCAGTGGTCCTGGACAACACCATCTGGGAGGGCGCCGTCCTGGACCCGGAGCTCGACCCCGTCAACGCGCCTGGAATCATCGACGCCCTCAAGCTGCTGGGCGACCACCCGCGGCTGGACGCCACGGTAATCCAGACGGTGGGCTCCAAGGGCTGGGACGGATTCGCCCTGGCGCGCATCCTGCCGAAAAATAGTAAGTAAGCTGTTGAGATGCGTCCGGTGCCACCGGACACCTTTCATGGAGGACGTACTTGCCAGCGACAACTACTCCTGTGCTCCTGGGCTCCACTCCCGCCGGGCTCTCCCCGTGGTTTCCAATCCTTGACTCAGCCGGCGGTACTGCCGGTGACGTGCCCGCCCTGCTGGACCTTGCCGTGGACGCCGGGCACACCTGGCCACGGCCTGGTGAGGGGCGCACCATGGTGTTGTGGGAGCTCCTCGCCTCCGTGGCCGCCGTCGATGTGGCGGCCGCAAGGGTGTTCGAGCCGCACCTCGACGCCGTCGCCATCCTCGCCCAGGCCGCCAATTCTTCCCCGGTGGACCATCCCATGCCTGCAGGTGCCGCCGACGCATCCTGGGGCGTCTTCGCCGCAGAGGCGCCCAATGCCAGGCTCGAGGCGCGCCCCGCAGGCACCGGGGTGGTCCTCAACGGGACCAAGCCCTGGTGTTCACTTGCCGGCAGGCTGGACTGCGCCATCGTCACTGCCCATACGGACGACGGCGGCAGGGCGGCTTTCGCTGTCAGCCTTCGCCACCCGGGGGTGCAATGCGAGGAACCGGCCTGGATCGCACGCGGGCTCCGGGAGATACCCAGCGGAAGCGTGCACTTCGACCAGGTCCCGGCAACACCTGTGGGAGGTACCGGCTGGTACCACAGCCGGCCCGGTTTCGCCTGGGGCGGGATGGGCGTCGCCGCCTGCTGGCTGGGCGGCGCCGTGGGGGTTGCGCGGGACTTCCGGGACGGGCTGCTCGCCGGTGCCGGAGCCGGACGGGAACCGGACCAGCTGGCGCTCGCGGCTTTGGGTGAGGTGGACCGGACCATCGCAGCCGCCCTCCAGTACCTTGCCCGCACCGCAGCCCGCATTGATGACAGATCGCTCGGTGCTGACGGGAACCAAAGCACCTGGAGCGAGGCCCAGCGTGTCCGGGGGACTGTTGCCGCCGCCGTCGAACGTGTCCTTCACCTGGTGGGCTCCAACCGCGGGCCCGGGCCGCTCGCCTTTGACGAAAAGTACGCCAAGAGGATGGCGGACCTGGCCCTCTACGTCCGGCAGCATCACGGTGCGCGGGATGATGCCCAGCTGGGCCGGCTCGCGCTCAAGGGGGACTGCCCGTGGTGACCTTTTCGCACACGGACGATGGCACCAGTGAAGCAGCCTGGACCCGGAGCGGCCTGGCTGTGGCCCCTGAGCTGCCGCTCGATCCGGCCGAATTGTCGGGCATGCGGTTCGTTGTCCTGGCCGCGCATCCGGACGACGAAACTCTTGGTGCCGGTGGGCTGATGGCCACGTTGGCGGCCCTGGGAGCCGGGGTGGAAGTCGTGCTCTGCACGGCGGGGGAGGGGTCACATCCGGACTCACCCAGCACCACCCCCGAGCAGCTGGCTGCCGTCCGGCTTGCCGAATTTTCCGCGGCCCTGGACGCCCTTGGCCTGGCGGACCGCTTGACGTTCATCGGTCTGCCGGACCGGGGACTGGCCGGCCACGCGGAAGCGGTTGCCGGCGCGATCCGGGACGCCGTTCGGCGGCTCCCCGGCCGCCCGGACCAGCTGGCCATCGTTGCTCCGTACCGGGCCGACGGCCACGGTGACCACGACGCGCTGGGGGCGGCAGCGGCAGAGGTTGCCCGCCGCGACGGCCACGCCCTCCTGGAATATCCAATCTGGTTTTGGCACTGGGCAACGCCGGGCGACCTGGACCGGCAGCAGTGGGTCCGCTTCCATCTCGATGAACGCGCCCGGCGGGCCAAAAAGCGCGCCATGGAGGAGCACGCAACCCAGGTGCAGCCGCTTTCGCCCCGCCCCGGGGACGAAACCCTGCTCAGCGCCGCTTTCCTGGAGCACTTCGGGCGAGGCTATGAAGTCTTCGCCTGGACCCCGGCGCCCGGTTCACCCGGCCCGTTGCATTCCAGCGCGGACGCAGAGGCGGTATTCGACGGCGTCCACGACCATTCCAAGGATCCCTGGAACTACGGCAGGAGTTGGTACGAGCGGCGCAAACGGGCCCTCACCTTGGCCGCCCTCCCCGAGGAAGGCTATGAACGCGGGCTGGAAGTGGGCTGCTCCATCGGAACCCTGACGGCCGAGCTGGCTGCCCGCTGCAACAACCTGTTGGCGGTGGACGCCAGCGGAACCGCCGTGCGCCGCGCCGAAGACCTGCTGGCGGGCACGCCGGGGGTCCGGGTCGAACAACGCGTGCTGCCTGGATCCTGGCCCGGAGGAACGTACGACCTGGTGGTGGTCTCGGAAGTGGGCTACTACCTGGCCCCTGCCGAGCTGGCCCGGCTGTGGGACAGGGTGGAGGCATCCCTGGAACCTGGCGGAACCCTGCTCTTGTGCCACTGGCGGCATCCCATCGAAGGGTGGGAGCTCGACGGGGACACCGTCCACACCCTGGCCCGGCAGCGGCTTGGTTGGCGGACTTCCGGGCTGTACCAGGAGCGCGACTTTGTGCTGGAAGTCCTGGTGGCTCCGGACCGGGAGCCGGGATGACCAGGACTGCCCAGGGCAACGGTGATCAAATGACGCCGGGTGGCCAGGCAAACCACGGCATCCGGCACGTGGCAGTGGTCATTCCGGCCCACAACGAGGAGCAGCACCTGGAACGGGCTCTCACCGCCGTCAGGCACGCGGCCGACCGGGTCGAGTCGGAAGTGCCGGATGTTGCCGTGCAGGTGGTCGTTGTCCTGGATGGTTGCACGGACCGGTCCCCGGCGGTGGCCGCCGACGCAGCTGCGGGCGATCCGCGGTGCGTGCTGCTTTCTGCGAACTTCGGGAGCGTGGGTAAGAGCCGGCAGGCCGGTGTGCGGGCGGCGTTGGAGAACGCCGGCGGTCCTGCGCAGTCCGGTGCGCCGGCAGATCCAATGCGGGGAATCTGGCTGGCCAACACAGATGCGGATTCCTGTGTTCCCGGGCACTGGCTGCTGCGGCAATTGGAACTGGCCGCCGGAGGCACCGATGTTGTCCTGGGCACTGTTCAGCCGGACCCCCACGGCATGCACCACGAGCTCCTGGCCCGCTGGCACGCCCGGCACGCCAGCACCGAGAACCACCCCCATGTCTACGGTGCCAACCTGGGGGTCCGGGCGTCGTCCTACCTTGCGGCCGGCGGCTTTCCCGGCGTCGATTTCGATGAAGACCAGGCCCTGGTGGCCCGGCTTCGGCGCAGCGGCGCACGCATCGTCGCCACGGACACCACCCGGGTCCTCACGTCAGGACGGACTGCGGGACGGGCACCGCAGGGGTTCGCCGCTTATCTCCTGGCACTCGCCCGGCCTTAGCGGCAACGCGCTGACGGCGGGGGTGGTATCCCTGTCAGACCAGGTCCGGGGCGCTGGCAACGATGTAGTCAGCGGCGGCCGGTCCTGTCATGGAAAGGTTGTTGCTGTCCGGGTTGATGCCGGCGTTATGGAGGGCGTCCCAAAGGGCTGCCGGCGGCTGGAGTTCCGCTTGATGCAGGAGGCACCAGCTTGTGTAAAGACCGTATAGCTCGTCGCGTCGGAGACCCAGTCCGGGCTCCCTGTCCGCAACGACTGCTTCGGCAAGAAACTGTTCAAAATGGATAGCAGGCATGTCCGCTCACAAATGGTTGACAGTAATCCCGCCGACTGCTTCAGCGGCCTTGCCGGTCTTCCGGGGAATCCCGGCGAGGTATTCACGAAAGTATTGCAGTTCCGCGTGCTTGTCCAGTTGGTTCCGGACCGGTTGGGCCTGTGGGGAGGGGCCCGTGTACAGTGGCGCGGCGTCGCCGAGAGCGGGGTGCACGGGCGGGCCTGAGGGGGCCGACGGCGACTGGGGGGACTGGCCTCGGTCTCAGAAGAGGCCATCTCACCGCCGACCCCGTATTGCCCCGGGTGTGCTGCCGCCCGGGAAAACCAAACAGGACCTCTAGGATGAATTTTCCTCCATCCCGAAGGTCCTGCCTAGTCCCTCTGCGCCGCGGTTGCGCCTGCCTGCTTAAGCGCTCCCGCCCCGCCGGATTCCGTCGTCGGACTCCCCGCTTTCGGCACGGTGCTGCACCTTGTCGCGGACCCTGTCGCGGTGCCGCTCACCTGGCCGGACCGCGTCCCGGCCGTTGCCGGCAGGCTGCCCGTCCCGGTCCTCGCCGGAGCCCTCCCGGCCACTCTCCGCGGCGTACCTTTCCCGGAGGTCACGGCCATGTTTGATGTCTTCTTCGACCTGCTTCTGCAGCTTCTCGCTCTTCTTCGTGTCCCGCGGCGGCAGCTGGATGGTTTCCTCGGCCTTGATCCCGGCCTGCAGTTCGCGGCCGCGTTCCACTTCCGCGTCAAACTCGGCGCCGAAAAGAAGCGACATGTTCAGGATCCAGAGCCACAGCAGCATGATGATGACACTGCCCAACGCCCCGTATGTCTTGTTGTAGTTGCCGAAGTTCCCCACGTAGAAACCGAATCCCAGTGAGGCGATCAGGAAGACCACCAGGGCAATCCCGGACCCCATGCTCATCCACCGGAATTTCGGCTGCTTGACGTTGGGAGTGGCGTAATACAGCACGGCAATGATGGCGATGATCAGGGCGATCATCACCGGCCACTTGGCGATGTTCCAGACCATGAGGAACGGCCCGCTGAGGCCGATCAGGCCGCCCACTGCCTCGGAAACCGGGCCGCTGAGGACCAGCATGCCGGCCAGCATGGCCACGATGACCACAGCCAGGAGCGTGACGCCGAGCATGGTTCCACGGAGCTTCACGAAAGCGCGGCCCTCATCCACCTCGTAGACCCTGTTCATGGCCCGGCCAAAGGCTCCGACATAACCGGAGGCGGACCACAGCGCGGTGACGAGGCCAATAACAAGGGTGAATCCGGCCGCCGGGGCGCTGGTCAGTTCCGAAACCGGCCCGCTGATGGTATTCACGGTTTCCGCCGGAGCGAAGCCGCGCACGATTTCCAGCAGTGCATTGGTGGTCTTCTGCGGGTCCCCAAACAGGCCAAGGAGCGATACCAGTGCCAGCAGGGCCGGGAACAGCGAGAGAACCGCGTAATACGTCAGGGCCGCTGCGAGGTCGGGGCACTGGTCCTTGCTGAATTCCCGGAGCGTCTTCCTGGCGATGTATTTCCAGGATGGTTTATCCAGGTCCCTGGGGCTGGCGGGTTTCCTCGAGTCATCGGGGGCCGGAGCCTGGCCCGCCTTGGCGGTACTGGTCTCGGATGTGTCGTGAGTGGCCATGGGGTGTCCTCTCAATCAGGGGGCCAAGCGGTCAGGCCGGCCCGCGGATCGCGGTGCCGGCCTGCCGATCAAACTGTTGCCTTACAGTGCCGCGGGGGCGGCTAGGTGTTTTGGATGTTGTCTTTGGCGTCCGTGGCGCGGTCTTTGACGTCGGTCGCGGCGTTTTGGCCTTCGGCTTTGACGTTGTGGGCGGCGTCGGTGGCGGTGGCTTTGACGTTGTCCATGGCTTCCTGGGCGGGTTCCTTGAGGTCCTGGGCCATGGTTTTGGCGG
>NZ_JAUSTB010000022.1:0-27926 GCF_030812615.1 Pseudarthrobacter niigatensis
TCACCAACGCCCCATCACCTCCCGCCCCAACTCACCAACGCCCCATCACCTCCCGCCCCAACTCACCAACGCCCGATCACCTCCCGCCCCAACGCACCAACGCCCGATCACCTCCCGCCCCAACGCACCAATGCCCGATCACCTTGAAACCATCCAGATCTGTTCCTGTGGATAACTCCTGCAGGGGTCTGGCCTTCTACGCCAGAATGCCAGCATGCATAAGCGCGCTGATCTACCGTCGACCCTGGCCAGCTCTCCGTTCACATACGACTCGGCGGTGACTGCCGGTGTGTCAGCGAAGCGGCTGCGGAAGGATGACGTGGTCCACGTGAGCAGGCGGTTGTACCGCCCCTCGACTTGGAGCTTCGAGTTGGAAGGCGCGGCACGGGTCCTCTCCGAAGTTTCGCCAGGTGCGTGGGTTTCGCACGTCACAGCTGCGCGTTTGCACGGTCAACTGCTTCCCGCGTGGCTGTCGGATTCAACTGAACTGCATATGAGCAAACCGAAGCATTTGCCGCAGGTGCGCCGGAAAGGTGTGGTTGCCCATAAGGTCATTGCCAGTGCCGACGAAATCGAAACTGTCGACGGTATCCGCATCAGCACCCGTTCCCGAACCTGGCTCGACTTGGCCCGGCGGCTGTCGCTGGCTGAGCTGGTCTGCCTTGGAGACCAAATCATTCGCATCCCTCGAGCGGAGTTTGAAGCCAGGTCACAGCCCTTTGACACATTGGAGGGTCTCAGCGCTCTAGTCAGCCGGCACCCTAATCTTCAGGGGGTCGTGCGTGCCCGGGAAGCTTTGGAGCTTATGCGCGTCGGCGCTGATTCGGCACCGGAATCGATGCTGCGGCTGGCAATGCTTGACGCGAACCTGCCAGACCCTGACCTGCAGATCGCACTTCGACCGAATGATGCAGCTTCCCCTACTGCCGACCTGGGCTACCGTCACCGGCGCCTTGCAGTCCAGTACGACGGCGGTCACCATCTTCTTGAGGCTCAGCGATTGAGTGATCGACGGCGCGACAAAGCCTTCGAATCAGCTGGGTGGACGGTTCTGGTATTCACCAAGGACGATGCCACGGACGGTTTTCAACGAGCTGTGGCGGCAATCAAACGACACCTTCACACGGCGTGGATTGACCAATCCTACTCGGCCGGTTTTGCCGGAAGCGGGTGAAAACAAAACTCCACCGCCGCCTCCAAAATCGCAGCCGCTGTGTTTACGCTCCTCAGGGGACGGGAAGTGATGGGGCGTCCCGAAAAAGCCGGCAAAAAGTGATGGGGCGTCCCGAAAAGGCCGGCAGGAAGTGATGGCGCGTTTCGGGAGACTACGCAGGAAGTGATGGGGCGTCCCGGAAAAGCCGGCAAAAGGTGATGGGGCGTCCCGGAAAAGCTGGCCGGAGGTGGTGGGGCGTATTAACGCAGGACGCTCCCCCACCCGGTGAGGGTGAGGGAGCGTCCGGGCACCGGGAAGGACGGTTTAGCGCTCCAGGTCGCCGCGGATGAAGGCCTCGACCTTCTCGCGGGCGAGGTCGTCGTTGAACTGCTCCGGCGGGGACTTCATGAAGTAGCTGGAGGCGGAGAGCAGCGGGCCGCCGATGCCGCGGTCCAGGCCGATCTTCGCGGCACGGATTGCATCGATGATCACGCCGGCGGAGTTGGGGGAATCCCAGACCTCCAGCTTGTACTCCAGGGACACCGGGGCGTCGCCGAAGTTCCGGCCTTCAAGGCGCACAAAGGCCCACTTGCGGTCATCGAGCCACTGGACGTAGTCGGACGGGCCGATGTGCACGTCCTTGGCAGCCAGCTCGGCTTCCACGTTGGAGGTCACGGCCTGGGTCTTGGAGATCTTCTTGGACTCCAGCCGGTCACGCTCCAGCATGTTCTTGAAGTCCATGTTGCCGCCGACGTTCAGCTGGTAGGTCCGGTCCAGGGTGACGCCCCGGTCCTCGAACAGCTTGGCCATCACGCGGTGGGTGATGGTGGCACCGATCTGGCTCTTGATGTCGTCGCCCACGATCGGGACACCAGCGGCGGTGAACTTGTCAGCCCACTCCTTGGTGCCGGCAATGAACACGGGTAGGGCGTTGACGAAGGCCACGCCGGCGTCGATCGCAGCCTGGGCATAGAACTCGGCGGCCTGCTGGGAACCGACGGGGAGGTAGCAGACCATGACGTCAGCCTTGGCGTCCTTCAGGGCCTGGACCACGTCGACGGGCTCTTCGGTGGACTGCTCGATGGTCTCGAGGTAGTACTTGCCCAGCCCGTCCAGGGTGTGGCCGCGCTGGACCGTTACGCCCGTCGGAGGGACGTCGGCGATCTTGATGGTGTTGTTCTCGCTGGCCAGGATGGCATCGGAAAGGTCAACGCCGACCTTCTTGCCGTCCACATCGAACGCGGCGACAAACTCAACGTCACCCACGTGGTACTGGCCAAACTCAACGTGCATCAGGCCCGGGATGGTTTCGGCCGGGTCGGCGTCCTTGTAGTAGTGGACGCCCTGCACCAGCGAGGCGGCGCAGTTGCCCACGCCAACGATTGCAACACGGATGGGATGTGAAGACACGGAACTCCTTTGGGGACAAACGTCAGCCGGCCTGGTTGGCCTCCGAGTAATGGACGACGGCGGCCGGCTGGCTTGGCGCCGCGCGGCGCCATTTCATACTACCCAACACAGCGGGACCGGCCGTTGTTCCGCCGGTCCCGCTGTGTAATGAAAACAGGTGTGCCTTAGGCGTCCTGTTTCCAGAGGTTGATATCGGATTCCACGGCAAACTCGTCAATCGCGTTCAGTTCATCGCCGGAGAAGTCGAGGTTGTTGATGGCGGACAGGGTGTCCTCCAGCTGCCGGACGCTTGAGGCGCCGACCAGGGCCGAGGTGACCGGTGAACCCTTGGGCTGGTCCCGCAGGATCCAGGCGATGGCCATCTGGGCCAAGGACTGCCCGCGGCCCTCGGCGATCTTCCGCAGTCCGCGGACCCGGTCCAGTTTCTCCTCCGTGATCAGGCCCTGGTCCAGGGATTTCTGCTGCGCCGCCCGGGAGTCTTCCGGGATGCCGTGGAGGTAGCGGTCCGTGAGCATCCCCTGCGCCAGGGGCGAGAAGGCGATGGATCCTGCGCCCACCTGCTCCAGCACCTCGTACAGGTTGGGCGAGCCGTCCTCGGTCCAGCGGTTCAGCATGGAGTAGCTGGGCTGGTGGATCAGGAGCGGCGTACCGAGTTCCTTGAGGATGCGGGCGGCCTCGAGGGTCTGTTCGGGGGTGTAGGAGGAGATGCCCGCGTACAAGGCCTTGCCGGACCGGACAGCGTAGTCCAGCGCGCCCATGGTTTCCTCCATGGGCGTCTCGGGATCCGGCCGGTGGCTGTAGAAGATGTCCACGTAGTCCAGGCCCATCCGCTGCAGGGACTGGTCCAGGCTGGAGATCAGGTACTTGCGGGAACCCCATTCGCCGTAGGGGCCGGGCCACATGTAGTAGCCGGCCTTGGTGGAGATGACCAGTTCGTCGCGGTAGGGCTTGAAGTCGTCCCGCAGGTGGCGGCCGAAGTTGGTTTCGGCCGATCCGGCGGGCGGGCCGTAGTTGTTGGCGAGGTCGAAGTGGTTGACGCCTAGGTCGAAGGCACGGCGGAGGATGTCCCGCTGTTCCTCGAAGCGCTTGTCGTCACCGAAGTTGTGCCACAGGCCCAGGGAGATGGCCGGGAGCTTGAGCCCGCTGCGGCCCACCCGGCGGTAGGGCATGGTTTCATAGCGGTTGTCCGCTGCTGCGTAGGTCATGCGTTCTGTCCCTCCTGTTGGGTTGCGATGATCGCGGCACTCCAGGGCGCCATGGCCAGTGCCCCGCCGTCCAACCCGGTTACGTCGTCCGTAGCCAGCAGGACGCTGCCGGAACCGTCCAGCCGGACCTTGGCGTCGGAGAAGTTCACCAGCACCTCGACGGGACCGCGCCGGAACCGCAGCCAGCGGGCGTCGTCGTCGAACGAAACGTCGGTGCCGCCGAAGCCAAGCCCGGCCAGGTCCGGATGGGATCGGCGCAGCGCCGTCAGGGACCGGTACAGCTCCAGGAGCCGCGCGTGGTCACCCGTGGAAGCCTCGGCCCAGTCCAGCTTGGAGCGGCGGAAGGTTTCCGGGTCCTGGGGATCGGGCACGACGGCGGGATCCCACCCCATGCGCTCGAACTCCCTGATGCGCCCTTCCGCGGTGGCCTTGCCGAGCTCAGGTTCGGGGTGCGAGGTGAAGAACTGCCACGGCGTGGAGGCCCCGTATTCCTCGCCCATGAACAGCATGGGCGTGAACGGCGAGGTCAGCGTGAGCACCGCGGCCACGGCCAGCTGCCCATAGGACACGGACTGGGAGAGCCTGTCCCCCGTGGCACGGTTGCCGATCTGGTCATGGTTCTGGTTGCAGACCACCAGCGCCGCCGGGTGCACCAGCGAGGCGTTGATGGGGCGTCCGTGGTGCCGGCCGCGGAAGCTGGAGTAGCTGCCGTCGTGCAGGAACCCGTCCTTGAGCACCTTGGCCAGCACGGCCAGGGAGTCGAAGTCGGAGTAATAGCCGGTGGTTTCGCCGCTGACGTTGACGTGCACCGCGTGGTGGAAGTCGTCGCTCCACTGGCCGGCCAGGCCGTACCCGTTGGCGTCCCGGGGGTAGATCAGGCGCGGGTTGTTGAGGTCCGATTCCGCGATGAGGGTCTTGGGCAGCCCGGTTTCGGCCGAAATGGCGTCGCCCAGGGCCCCTAGGTCCTCCAGGATGTGCACGGCCCGCTCGTCCCGCAGCGCGTGCACCGCGTCCAGGCGGAGGCCGTCCACGTGGTAGTCACGCAGCCACAGGGCGGCGTTGTCCAGGATGTATTCGCGCACCACGTCCGAGCCGGGGCCGTCCAGGTTTACGGAATCGCCCCAGGTGTTGGCGTCCCCCTGTTTGAGGTACGGGCCGAACTTGGGAAGGTAGTTGCCGCTGGGTCCCAGGTGGTTGTACACCACGTCCTGGATGACGCCGAGCCCTGCCGCGTGGGCGGCGTCGACGAAACGCTGGTAGGCGGCCGGCCCACCGTAGCCCTCGTGCACGGCGTACCACTGGACACCGTCGTAGCCCCAGTTGTGGGTGCCGTTGAATCCGTTGACCGGCAGCAGTTCCACGAAGTCGATGCCGAGGTCCGCCAGGTAGCCCAGCTTGTCCACGGCGGCGTCCAGGGTTCCTTCGGGGGTGAAGGTGCCCACATGGAGTTCGTAGATCACGGAGCCCTGCAGGTCCTTGCCGCCCCAGCCGGAATCCTGCCACTCGAAGGCGGCGGGATCGTAGGTCCGGGACTGTTCGTGCACGCCGGCGGGGAGCCGGCGCGACCGCGGATCCGGGATGGGGGTGCTGTCCCCGTCCAGCAGGTAGCCGTAGTCGACGTCCCCGCCGGCCGGGGCGTCAGGTGCGGTCCACCAGCCTTCAGAGCCGGGCGCGGTCTCCTTTTTTTGCATCGGGTACTGCCGCCCGTCGGCCAGCAGTACTACCGATGCAGCCTCCGGCGCCCACACGTCGAAGCGCTCGGGTCCTGCGTTGACCAGGGTCATGCCTTTTCTCCATCCACGGGTACCAGCAGGGCCACGGGGTAGGTACCCAGCACTTCGGACACCGAAACCGGCCCCGGACCGTGGCTGGTACCGGTGAGTTCGTCACGCATGGCAGCGGAAAGCTCGACGGCGGTGTCCCGCCACCCACCGGCGGCTTCGAGGCCGGCGGGCAGCCGGGTAGCCAGGGTCACCGCGCCGGACGAGGCTGCCGAGGTGCCGCGGGAAAACGCGAGCAGGTGGCCTGCGGCCGGGCCGGTGGCGGCGAGCGGGGTGTAGCCCTGGAACAGCTCAGGCCGGTCCCGGCGAAGGCGCAGGGCCCGGGAGGTGACCAGCAGCTTGCTTGCCTCCGTGCCCGCGTCCGGCAACTCACCGTCGTCGAGCTTTGCCAGCTCTGCCTGCCGTGCGGCGAAGTCCACGGGCCGGCGGTTGTCCGGGTCGGTCAGCGACCGCTCCCAGAACTCGCTGCCCTGGTAGACGTCCGGCACGCCCGGCATGGTGAGCTGGACCAGCTTCGCGGACACCGAATTCGCGGCCGAGAAGGCCTCGATGCGGGCCACGAAGTCCCCCACGACCCTGGCCACCTGGGCGTCGTCGAAGACGGCGTCGACGGCGGCTTTTACCGCCGCTTCGAAGTCCTCGTTGGGATCGGTCCAGGTGGTGGAGTTGCCGGCCTCCCTGGCTGCCTTTTCCGCATAGCCCTGCAGCCGCTCCCGGCTTGCAGGCCATGCGCCGACGATCGCCTGCCACAGCAGGTTCTCGTACGGCCCGTCCGGAATCGGCGCCAGTCCGCGGAGCGCCTCCAGCGTTTCCGCCCACTCCTGCGGCAGTTCGGCGATGACCGAGATCCGAGCCCGGGCGTCCTCGCTGCGCTTGGTGTCGTGGGTGGACAGGGTGGTCATGGACAGCGGCAGTTCCTGTTGGCGCCGCTGCATGCGCTGGTGGAATTCCTCCGGTGCCACCGCGAACTCAGTGGGCTCGGCACCCACCTCGGTCAGGGTGCCCAGGCGGGTGTAGCGGTAGAACGCGGTGTCCTCCACGCCCTTGGCCATGACCATGCCGGAGGTCTGCTGGAAGCGGACGGCGATGGGGTTGGCAGGGTCCAGCAGCAGCGGCAGGAGGGTTCCCACCGCTACGTCCAGGTCCGGCCGGTGCGCCGCGGCGGACTCGCAGGCTTCCTTGAGGACGTCGGCTCCCACCGGCAGGTAGGACCGGTAGACCGGGAAGGACGCGATGATCTCCGCGATGGCGTCGGCTGCCTGGTCCACCGTGATCCCGTGGGACTCGGGGACCAGCCGGGCCAGGCGCAGCACCTCGGAGCGCAGGATGCCGTCGGCGATCATACGCTTGGTGCCGCGAATCATCTCGGCGTAGTCGGCGGGCCCGGACGTTCCCCGCAGGGAGGCGTCCAGTGCATCCAGGGCATGCTGCCCTGCGGGGTCCACGAAGACCCTGTCCACGTCCGCCAGTGCGTCGTAGCCGGTGGTCCCTTCGCAGGCGAAGTCCTGGGGCAGGACTTCGCCCGGTTCCAGGATCTTCTCCACCAGGACGTACGCGCCGCCGCTGAGGTCCTTGAGCCAGCGGAGGTAGCCGGCGGGGTCGGCCAGCCCGTCCGGGTGGTCCACGCGGAGCCCGTCCACCAGGCCTTCGGTGAACCAGCGGCCCACCTCTGCATGGGCCTTCTCGAAGACGGACGGCTCTTCCACCCGGATGCCGGCGAGGGTGGTGACCGCGAAGAAGCGCCGGTAGTTCAGCTCGGCATCGGCACGGCGCCAGTCCATGAGCTGGTAGTGCTGGCGGCTGTGGACGTCCTGCGGGGAGTCACCCTCGCTGTACGTGCCCTCGGCCAGCGGGAACCGGTGGTCGTAGTAGCGGAGCTCGCCATCCTTGACCTCGAGCTTGTCCAGGTCGGCGTCCGAGCCGAGCATCGGCAGCCGGACCTTTCCGCCGCCCAGGTCCCAGTCGACGTCGAACGCTTCGGCGTACGGCGATTCGCGGCCTTCCTTGAGGAGGGACCACCACCACGGGTTCTGTACCGGGGTGGCAACGCCCACGTGGTTGGGCACGATGTCCACCAGGACGCCCATGCCGTGCTCGCGGGCAGCGCTGGAGAGCGCCAGCAGGCCTTCCGGGCCGCCGCGGTCCGGGTCCACCGCGGAGGGGTCGGTCACGTCGTAGCCGTGGTCCGAGCCCTTCTCCGCGGTGAGGATGGGCGAGAGGTACACCCAGTCCACCCCGAGGTCCTTGAGGTACGGGACCTTCTCGGCGGCGTCGAAGAGGGTGAAGCTGCTGCGGATCTGCAAACGGTAGGTGGAGACCGGAGTCCTCATGCCTTGGCGTCCTCGTCGGTGCCCGTTGCCCTTGCCTCGCTCGCCTCCGCGGCCTTGGTCTGGGCCTCCACCATTTCCTCCTGGGCTTCCTCATGCTCGGCCATGGAGGCCAGGGACGCGGCTGCGGAAGTGTCCACTTCAGCTTCGGGGCCGGAGTAGGCGCGCAGGACCACCATGGACTTCGCATCCAGGGTCAGGGTGGCCCCGGCCTTGAGCGGCTCGTAGGCGTCCGCCTGGGCGGCGGTGTCGACCAGGACCTCCCAGTACTGCGAGTACTCGTCGGACGGGACGCAGAAGTCCACATCCTCATCGTGGGCGTTGAAGGCCATGAGGAAGCTGTCATCAGTGATCCTGCGGCCGCGCGCGTCCTGTTCCTGGATGCCGTCACCGTTGTAGAACACGCCGATGGTCCTGCCGAAGCCGCTCCCCCAGTCCTCCGGCAGCATTTCGGTGCCATCGGTCTTGAGCCAGACAATGTCCGGCAGCTTCTCGCCTTCGCCACGGCGCACCGGGCGGCCGTCGAAGAAGCGGCTGCGGCGGAACGTGGGGTGGTCGTGGCGGAGCTTGTTCACGAAGGCCGTGAACTCCACCAGCGGCTGGTCCATGGCTTCCCAGTGCACCCAGCTGAGCTCGGAGTCCTGGCAGTACGTGTTGTTGTTGCCCTGCTGCGTGCGGCCTAGTTCGTCGCCGTGGAGCAGCATGGGCACGCCCTGGGAGAGCAGCAGCGTGGCGATGAAGTTCCGCTGCTGCCGGGCACGGAGGGTCAGCACCTTCTCGTCGTCGGTGTCCCCCTCCACGCCGCAGTTCCAGGAACGGTTGTGGGATTCGCCGTCGTTGTTGCCTTCGCCGTTGGCCTCGTTGTGCTTCTCGTTGTAGGAGACCAGGTCCCGCATGGTGAAGCCGTCGTGGGCGGTGACGAAGTTGATGGAGGCCACCGGGCGCCGGGCGGAGCTCTCGTACAGGTCGGCGGAGCCGGTCAGGCGGGAAGCGAACTCGCCCAGGGTGGAGGGCTCGCCTCGCCAGAAGTCACGGACGGTATCGCGGTACTTGCCGTTCCATTCCGTCCACTGCGGCGGGAAATTGCCCACCTGGTAGCCGCCGGGGCCAACGTCCCACGGCTCGGCGATGAGCTTCACCTGGGAAACTACCGGGTCCTGCTGGATGAGTTCGAAGAAGGTGGAGAGCTTGTCCACGTCGTAGAACTCGCGGGCCAGGGTGGAAGCGAGGTCGAAGCGGAAGCCGTCCACGTGCATCTCGGTAACCCAGTAGCGCAGGGAATCCATGAGCAGCTGCAGGGAGTGCGGGTGGCGCACGTTGAGCGAGTTGCCGGTGCCCGTGTAGTCCATGTAGTGCTTGAGGTCATTGTCCACCAGCCGGTAGTAGGCCTGGTTGTCGATGCCCTTGAAGGACAGCGTGGGGCCCAGGTGGTTGCCTTCGGCCGTGTGGTTGTAGACGACGTCCAGGATCACTTCGATGCCGGCGCGGTGCAGGTCGCGGACCATCGCCTTGAATTCCTGCACCTGGTGCCCCACGTCGCCCGTGGAGCTGTAGGTGTTCTGCGGGGCGAAGAAACCGATGGTGTTGTAGCCCCAGTAGTTGTTGAGGCCCTTCTCTTCCAGGGTGCCGTCATTGACGAACTGGTGGACCGGCATGAGCTCGATGGCGGTGACGCCGAGCTTCTTCATGTGCTCGATCACGGCGGGGTGGGAAACGCCGGCGTAGGTGCCGCGCTGCTCCTCGGGGATCTCGGGGTGCAGTTCGGTGAGGCCCTTGACGTGGGCTTCGTAGATCACCGACTGGTGGTACGGGATCTTCAGCTGGCGGTCGCCGTCCCACTCGAAGAACGGGTTGATGACCACGCCGTGCATGGTGTGCGGCGCGGAATCGGCGTCGTTGCGGGAATCAGGATCGCCGAATTCGTACGAGAACAGCGCGGGGTCCCAATCGATTTGGCCCTGGATGGCCTTGGCGTAGGGGTCCATGAGCAGCTTGTTCGGGTTGAACCGGTCACCGCTGGCGGGGTTGTACTGGCCGTGCACCCGGTAGCCGTACTTCTGGCCGGGCTGGATGTGGGGCAGGTAGCAGTGCCACACGTAGCCGTCCACTTCGGTCAGCTCGATCTTGGTTTCGGTCAAGTCATCGGCCAGGAGGCAGAGCTCGACCCGCTCCGCCCGTTCGCTGAACAGGGCGAAGTTGGTGCCGGTGCCGTCAAAGGTAGCTCCCAGCGGGTAGGCAGTTCCAGGCCAGACTTCCATCGTGCTCCTCATTATTTGGTCAGCAGCAGACGGCATTGGAACGCCCCTGCTGCTGGTGCGAACTAATGCCTACCGTAGTGGTTGGCTGCGACTATTACGTTTCCAGGCTCCATATTTACTAAGCATGCTGACTTTACCCCAAATTTCGGGTAGGGCTTCCGCAACACGTCCCGCGGTGATCGGGCCGCCGGACACGGACGCCGACGCCGCCGTCCCCGCCTGGCCGTGCAGGGCAGCTCCCAGCGCTGCGATGGCGGCCCACCGCGCGTCGGCGAAGATGCCCAACTCACTGAAGCGCCCGGCGTCGTCCCCTGCCTGGGCGAGCAGCGCACCGATGACGCCGGCCAGCACATCCCCGCTGCCGGCCGTGGCGAGCCAGGGCGTGCCGTCCGCCTGGCTGAAAATGGCGCCCTGCGGTGCAGCCACGAGGGTGGTGGCACCTTTGAGCAG
The DNA here is from genome assembly GCF_030812615.1 of Pseudarthrobacter niigatensis. Lineage (NCBI taxonomy): Bacteria > Bacillati > Actinomycetota > Actinomycetes > Micrococcales > Micrococcaceae > Pseudarthrobacter > Pseudarthrobacter niigatensis. Next base: position 10,585 of record NZ_JAUSTB010000022.1, read on the forward strand.
GACGGTAGCCCCGGTGCGCTCTGCCGCGCTGCGCGCGGCTGCCAGCGTTCCGGCCTCCACCGCTTCACGGTCCTCAGGGTGGCCCAGCCGCTGGAACAACGATGCGAGTTCCCCGGCGTGCGGGGTCAGCACCACGTGCGGGGGCAGGACGGCGGGGAGCGCAGGCAGCGCCCCGGCGTCGGCCACCACCGGAAGGCCGGACGCGATCGCATCCCGTGCCCGGGTCAGTTGATCGTGGTCCCCCGGCCCCAGGCCGGAGCCCACCAGCCAGGCCTGCACGCGGTTTCCCGCCACGGTCCCGGTACTGCAGACAACCTCGGGGCACGACTGGCGGACCAGGTCTGCCACCGACGGCGGCCCCAGGTACCTGACCATGCCCACTCCCGCGGCCAGGGCGCCGCGGCAGGCGAGCACCGCCGCGCCGGGGTAGTCCTCGGAGCCCGCCACCACGCCCAGCACGCCGCGGGAGTACTTCTGGGCCCGCCGGGACGGGTGGGGCAGGAGGCGCGCCATGTCAGCGTCCTCGAGCCGGTGCAGGGAGGGCTCCGGCAGGTGCTTCTCGATCCCGATGGGCACCACCAACACCCTGCCCGCGTAGTCCGCGCCGGGATCGGCGAGCAGGCCGTTCTTCGCTCCGCCGAACGTGACCGTGAGGTCGGCCGGGAGGATGGGTGCGGCGGCCTCGCCGGTGTCCGCGTCCACGCCGCTGGGAAGGTCGCACGCCACCACAAAGCCGCGGCGGTGCGCGTCAGTTACAGCCTGGACGAGGGCTGCGGCGCTCCCCCGCAGGCCGCCCTTGGCGCCGGTTCCCAGCACGGCATCAATCACGACGTCGGCCCGGGCGGCTTCTTCTGCCAGATCCGGAAGTCCCGCGTCCGTGAGCCGCTGCACCCTGCCGCCGGCGCGCTCAAGTGCGGCCAGGCCCGCCTGGTGGGCCGCGTCCCCGGTGAGGACCGCCGTCGTACGCATTCCCCGGGCGGCCAAAAAGGCGCCGGCGAACAGCCCGTCACCACCGTTGTTGCCCTTGCCTGCCAGCACCACCACGCGGGCGCCGTTCAGGCGGCTGCCGCGTGAACGAAGTTCATTGACGACGGCGTTGGCCAGGCCATGCGCGGCGCGCTGCATGAGCACGTCCCCCAGTCCGTCGGCGAGGAGTGGCTCCTCGGCGGCCCGGACCTGCGTTCCGGTGTAGGCGCTGATCATGCGGCGGGGGCCTGGTCAGCCTTCGGCCAGGACCGTGGCCGTGGCGATGCCGCCGTCGTGGCTGATGGACAGGTGCCAGCGCTTGACGCCCTTGGCCTCGGCCACCGCAAGGACCGTTCCCTTGACCTGGACGGTGGGCCCGTTGCTGTCCAGGCCGATCCAGCAGTCCTGCCAGTTCATGCCGGCGGGCGCACCGAGGACCTTGGCCACCGCTTCCTTGGCGGCGAACCGGGCGGCCAGGGACCGGGTGTTCAGTTCCCGTTCCGCGGGCACGAACAGGCGGTCCCGCAGACCCGGTGTCCGCTCCAACTGCCGCCCGAACCGCTCGATGTCTACTACGTCTACCCCGATGCCAACGATCATGGGTGCCATTCTACGGTGGCGGCTGCAGCGGGAAGGCTGGTGCGCGCCGGTCATTCGGGCTGTCCGCCATCAGCGGAAACGCGTGACTTTTGGGGCGATCTTGCGGAGCGCACGCCGGGAACCCGGGGCTCCGGGGCCGGGCCGGCGTAAAAGTTACGCAGATCCGCCCGGCCCCAGGTATCAACGTTTTTCCATTTGCTGGAGATAATGCCCTATGGACAAGTCGATAGGCTCCCAGGCGCCACGGAGGAGAAGACCTTGGCGAAGGGTTTTCAAAGGAGTCCTGATCGCACTCGCCGTCATCGCTGCTCCGTTTCTTGTGTTGCAGGCGTCGTACGTGTTGGGAACGGCCCGGATGGTGTCACTCGCCGACAGGCTCCATCCGTTGGCCGGGTGGGAACCCGATGGTGAAAACGTCAGCGGCGGCTTCTTCTGCGTCCCTGTCGCTGTGCCTTGCGACAGCATGTGGCGCCAGTACAGGACTCAGCAACCCCCTGCTCCCTCCGCCATCCGCCAACTAACCGTGGCGGCGGGGCTGGACGGGAAAGTGGACGGGGACTGTGAAACGTCTCCCCTTCCTCCGAATGTCACCGGAATGTACACAGCATGCAGCGCAGCCGATGAGTTGGACGGCTATGACGTTGAGGTTCGGGTGCTGAAGTTGGCGGAGAACGACCCGGAACGGATCATCCAGTTCCGGCTAGGCAGCATCAAAAACCGCTAGGCAAACAGAAACCCCGGGCCGTTCTGGCCCGGGGTCTGCGTTCCATTGGGTTTATTCGACCGTGACGCTCTTGGCGAGGTTGCGGGGCTGGTCCACGTCGTAGCCCTTGGCTGCGGCGAGTTCCGCGGCGAAGATCTGCAGCGGGACGGTGGTCAGCAGCGGCATCAGCAGCGTGGGGGTCTCGGGGACGTAGAAGACGTACTCGGCGTAGGCCTTCACGGCCTCGTCGCCTTCCTCGGCGATGACCAGGGTCCGGGCGCCGCGGGCACGGACTTCCTGGATGTTGGAGACCACCTTGGAGTGCAGCGAGTCGCGCCCGCGCGGGGACGGGACCACGACGAACACGGGCTGGCCTTCATCGATCAGGGCGATGGGGCCGTGCTTGAGCTCACCGGCGGCGAACCCTTCGGCGTGGATGTACGCGATCTCCTTGAGCTTCAGCGCGCCCTCGAGGGCCACGGGGTAGCCTACGTGCCGGCCCAGGAACAGCACTGACTTCTCCTGCGCCATGGACCGGGCCAGTTCACGCAGCGGGCCGGCGTTGTCCAGGATGGTCTGGATCTTGGCGGGGATCTTGTTCAGGTCCGCCAGTACGTCCTTGATCTGGCCGGAGAAGATGTTCCCGCGCAGCTGCGCCAGGTACAGGCCCAGCAGGTACGCGGCCGTGATCTGGGCCAGGAACGCCTTGGTGGACGCCACCGCGATCTCCGGGCCGGCGTGCGTGTACAGCACGGCGTCGGACTCACGCGGAATGGTGGAACCGTTGGTGTTGCAGATGGAGATGGTCTTGGCGCCCTGTTCGCGGGCGTACCGGACGGCCATCAGGGTGTCCATGGTCTCGCCGGACTGGGAGATGGAGACCACCAGGGTGTTCTGGTCCAGGATCGGGTCCCGGTAACGGAACTCGTGTGCCAGCTCCACTTCGGTGGGGATCCGGCACCAGTTCTCGATCGCGTACTTCGCCACCATGCCGGCATACGCGGCGGTGCCGCAGGCCAGGACGATGATCTTGTTGACCTGCTTCAGCAGCTCCGGGTCGATCCGCAACTCATCCAGGGTCAGCTTGCCCTTGATGTCCGAACGTCCCAGCAGGGTCTGCGCCACGGCGTCGGGCTGGTCATGGATTTCCTTCTCCATGAACGAGGAGAAGCCGCCCTTTTCCGCGGAGGCCGGGTCCCAGTCCACGTGGTATTCCTTGCCCTGGGCCGGGTTGCCGTAGAAATCGGTGATTTCCACCGTGTCCGCGGTGATCGTGACGATCTGGTCCTGGCCCAGCTCCACCGCGCGGCGGGTGTAGTCGATGAACCCGGACACGTCCGAACCCAGGAAGTTCTCCCCCTCGCCCAGGCCCACCACCAGCGGTGAGTTGCGGCGGGCGGCCACGACGACGTCGGGCTGGTCCGCGTGCACAGCCAGCAGCGTGAAGGCGCCCTCCAGGCGCTGGCAGGCGAGCTCCATCGCCTTGGTCAGGCCGCCGTTGGCGGTGTCCCCGCCCAGCTTGTTCCGCAGGATGTCTGCCAGCAGCGCGGCAGCGACCTCGGTGTCCGTCTCGGACAGGAACGTCACGCCCTTTTCAAGCAGCTCCAGCTTGAGCTCGGCGAAGTTTTCGATGATGCCGTTGTGGATCACGGCGAGCTTGCCGCCATCGGCCAGGTGCGGGTGCGCGTTGCGGTCCGTCGGCCCACCGTGCGTAGCCCACCGTGTGTGGCCAATACCGGTCAGGGTCTCCGGCAACGGCCGGGCCTCCAGCTCGCCAATCAGGTTGCTCAGCTTCCCGGACTTCTTCCGCGACTCGATAGCGCCCTGGGACACCACAGCCACACCGGCAGAGTCATAACCGCGGTACTCCAGGCGGCGGAGCCCCTCAAGGACAACATCCAACGCACTGTGACCATTAACTGCACCGTCCACGGAACGGCCTACGTAACCCACGATTCCACACATAGGGACAAGACTATCGGGCGCGTGGCACTTGTTCTAAACCGGAGGACCGCGATGCAGCGCCCCCGTGACAGGTGCCGCCGCGCTGAACAGGGGCGTCATTTCGCGATGGGCCGGGCGGGGGGCAGAATCTTTAGCGTGACTTCGCAACGCAATGAAGCGAACGGGGAGGGTGCCTCGCCGTTCGTGGAGCTGGACCGCCATACCTGGTCCCGGCTCGCAGCCCAGATGGAACAGCCCCTCAACGAAGAGGACGTGCTGCGCCTTCGCGGGCTCGGCGACCCCTTGGACATCAAGGAGGTCAGTGACGTCTACCTGCCGCTGTCACGGCTCCTGCACCTGTATGTGGAGGCTGCCGGACAGCTGCACGCGGCCACCACCACCTTCCTTGGCGAGCAGACCCAGCGCACGCCCTTCGTGATCGGCGTGGCCGGCTCGGTCGCGGTGGGCAAGTCCACCATCGCCCGTGTGCTGCGGGAAATGCTGCGCCGCTGGCCGGGCACCCCCAACGTCGAGTTGATCACCACGGACGGTTTCCTCTACCCGCTGGCCGAGCTCAAGCGCCGGCAGCTGCTGGACCGGAAGGGCTTCCCGGAATCCTATGACCGGCGGGCGCTGCTGCGCTTCGTGAGCGAGATCAAGGGCGGTGCCGAGGAAGTCCGGGCGCCCTGGTATTCGCACGTCACGTACGACATCGTGCCCGGCAAGGAAGTGGTGGTCCGCCGCCCGGACGTGCTGATCGTCGAGGGCCTGAACGTCCTGGCCCCGGCCCGCCCCCGGCATGACGGCCGGCAGGGCCTGGCGTTGAGCGACTTCTTTGACTTTTCCATCTACGTGGACGCGAAGACCTCCTATATCGAGGAGTGGTACGTGGACCGGTTCCGGAAGCTGCGGAGCACCGCGTTCGCGCAGCCGGAGTCCTATTTCCACCGCTACGCCACGCTCTCCGACGATGAGGCAGAGAACACCGCCAGGGACATCTGGAAGCGGATCAACGAGCCCAACCTGGAGGAGAACGTGCTGCCTACCCGCGGCCGGGCGCAGCTGGTGCTGACCAAAGACGCGGACCACTCCATCCGCCGCATGCTGCTCCGGAAGGTTTAGCACAGGTGTGCTACGAATGCGGGTCGCACAGCCGCCGCAGCTTCACGCGCTTCCTCGCTGCGGGGGCCGGGCTGACTGTCCTGTCCGCCTGCACGCCTGAGGCACCCAAGGCGGCGCCGTCGTCGTCCGCTGCTCCATCCCCGTCCCCCTCCCCTGCGGCCGCCACCGCGTCAGCGGGCCCGACGGCGGACGCGGCCACCGTGGGCCAGCCGGCTGAGGCGCCGTCCCCCACACCGTCGCCATCGGCAGCTTTGGCACGGCAGTTTTCGCTCGATGATCCGGCGAGCCCCTGGGTCATCGTGAACAAGCACCGGCCTTTGAAGCCGGCCGACTATGTGCCTGCCGACCTGGTGCGTCCCACCGTCGCCATTTCCGCCGCAGGTGAGGCGGCGCTGCTGAACGGCACCACGGCAGCAGCGGCCGAGGCGATGTTCGCGGCGGCCGCGCAGGACGGTGTGGCGATGGTCCTGGCCAGCGGCTACCGTTCGTACAGCACCCAGGTGACCACCTACAACGGGTACGTCGCGGCGCGCGGACAGGCCGACGCCGACACCGCCAGCGCGCGTCCCGGCCACTCGGAGCACCAGACCGGGTGGGCGTTCGACATCGGCGACGGCGGGGGCGCCTGCAGCTTCCAGCCGTGCTTCGCGGAGCAGCCTGCGGCCACGTGGGCGAAGGCGAACGGGCACCGGTTTGGATTCGTGGTGCGCTACCCGTGGATGCTGCATCCCATCACGGGGTACTACTACGAGCCCTGGCACCTGCGGTATGTGGGGGTTGAGGCGGCAACGGACATGCTGAACCGCGGCATCGGGACGCTGGAGGAATACTTCGGGCTGGAAGCGGCACCGGGATACCCGTGAACGTTCCGCACGCCAATCCGGTTCCCAAGACGCGATAAGAATTTACCGCCGCGTTATCTGAAGCACTCCCTCCGTGGGCTAGCGTGGGTCCCATGCTGACAGGATTCAAGAATTTCATTATGAAGGGCAACGTCGTAGACCTTGCCGTCGCTGTTGTCATGGGTACTGCCTTCGGCGCGGTTGTAACCGCGCTGGTGAACAAGGTGCTCATGCCGTTCATTGCAGGGCTTGTGGGATCGCCGAACTTTGACAGCTTCGCCAAGGTGGACTTCAACGGCAACGCCGTGGAGTTTGGCGTCCTGCTAACCGCGATAGTCAACTTCCTGCTGATTGCCGCCGCCATCTACTTTGTGGTGGTCATGCCCATGAACCACATGATCGAGCGCCGCAACCGCCGTCTCGGCATCAACCAGGACGTCAAGGAAGAATCTGCCGAGGACCCGCAGATCGCCCTGCTGACCGAAATCCGTGACTCCCTCCAGAGCCGGAATATCTGACCCCGTATCCGCCCCGCAACTGTGGCCCGTCTCCTGATGGAGGCGGGCCACAGTTGGTTGCAGATGTTCGCGGCTAGTTTGCAGCGAGCTCCAGCGCGAGCTCGGTCCGGACCACCTGTGCGAGGTGTTCGGCAATGGATTGGGCCGTCTCTTCGTCCGCCGCCTCCACCATCACACGGACCACGGGCTCGGTGCCGGAGGGGCGGAGCAGGACGCGTCCGGTGTCACCCAGAGCGGCTTCCGCTGCCGCCACGGCCTGGGCCAGTACCTCGCTGCTGCCCACCCTGCTGCGGTCAACACCCTTGACGTTGATGAGTACCTGCGGGAGCTTGGTCATGACCGTGGCGAGCTCCTTGAGCGGCTTCCCGGTCAGGGCCACCTGCGCGGCGAGCTGCAAGCCGGTAAGGAGGCCGTCGCCGGTAGTCGCGTGGTCGGAGAAGATCACGTGGCCGGACTGCTCGCCGCCCAGGTTGTAGCCGCCGTCGCGCATTCCTTCGAGGACGTACCGGTCCCCCACGGCTGTTTCCATAATGGTGATGCCGGCGTCGCGGAGGGCGATCTTGAGGCCCACGTTGCTCATGACGGTGGCCACGAGGACATCGTCCTTGAGCTTGCCGGCCTTCTTGAGCGCGACGGCGAGGATGGCCATAATCTGGTCGCCGTCCACCTCGTTGCCTTCATGGTCCACGGCCAGGCAGCGGTCAGCATCGCCGTCGTGGGCGATGCCCAGGTTGGCGCCGTACTTGATTACGGCGTCCTTGAGCGGGCCTAGGTGGGTGGAACCAACACCGTCGTTGATATTCAGTCCGTCAGGATCCGCGCCGATGACGATGACGTGGGCGCCGGCGTCCTTGAAGAGCTGGGGCGAGCAGCCGCTGGCGGCACCGTTGGCGCAGTCCAGTACCACGGTGAGGCCGTCCAGGCGGTGCGGCAGGGTGCGGAGCAGGTGGACGATGTAGCGGTCTTCGGCATCCGAGAAGCGCTGGATGCGGCCGACGTCGGGGCCGGTGGGGCGGACGGCTTCCTTGTTCATCTGTGCCTCAATGGCGTCCTCCACCTCGTCGGGCAGCTTCTGGCCGCCCCGGGCGAAGAACTTGATGCCGTTGTCCGGCGCCGGGTTGTGGGAGGCGGAGATCATGACTCCGAAATCGGCGTCCAGGTCCGCGACGAGGTAGGCGGCGGCGGGGGTGGGCAGGACGCCGGCGTCATAGACGTCGATGCCCGAGCTGGAGAGGCCGGCTTCCACGGCTGCGGCGATGAATTCGCCGCTTGCGCGCGGGTCACGGGCCAGCACGGCGCGGGGCCGGGAGCCGTTGGAGTTGCGGTCGTGGCCGAGCACGACGGCGGCCGCCTGGGCCAGCTGCAGGGCCAGCTCTGCTGTCAGCAGGCCGTTGGCCAGCCCCCGGACACCATCAGTTCCAAATAATCTAGACACCGGTCAAGTGTAGAGGATGGGTGGATAGGAGCTTGAAACGGCTGACCAGTGGTCCGAAGGAGGACCAGCGCAGGATTCTGATAGCCCGAGCCTAACGCTGCGTCACCAGTCGTTGCTGGGTGGGGCCCGCCCATTTCGTCGCAAACCTGCCAACAATGACAGACAGCCGATGACACGGTCGTTCCATGAGGCGGAAGAATCCCTCAGCCAGCACAAACGAAGCGGGCATAGCGATCGCAACGACAAGCAATGGATCGGTGATTCTCAGCCCGAAGGCAATCGCCATGACAACGGGTTCATGAACTAGATAGAGACTGAAGGATCTTGTTCCGAGCCATTGGACTGCCGGCCCTTTCCCAAAGCTGGTTGCCAGTTTGGAACCGATGAAGACGAAGACTAACACGGCTCCTCCTAGCGCAGCGACCGCCCGGGCCATGAGGAATGGCGGGGCTACCCAGTGCACATTCAAGAGCATCAGCGAAGCCACAAACAATAGCCCCCAGCTACGGCTGTTCAACTTGGTTGCCCACGCGTGCAACCTATCTCGTCTTGCCGCCATGAGTACCCCCACTCCGAAAATCGGAAGGTAGGCCGGTCCTACCACGTTGATGAGATCAGCTAAGCCAATCAGCATAATCAGCGCCATTGCGGCAATGACCCAGAACCGTCGAAACCATATGGCCGCGACGACGAACAGCGGCAGGAGCAGCGAGAACACTATCTCCCATTGAAGGGACCACAGTGGCGAGTTCAGAGAGCTTGTCCCCAGAAGGAGCACAGAGTCTCTCAAGACATCGCCCTTCTCGTCATGCAGATTCACCCACCAACTAAAGGTCGGGTCGGCGGCACGTCGGAATACCAAGGTGGACAGCAACGCAATAACTAGGGACGCCCACACGGGTGGATAGATCCTGAGAAGTCGCCGAGGTATGTATGCTGCCCAGTTGGGTGAGGATTTAGTGATGAATGGAAGTGCCAGAACGAAGCCGGACAATACGAAAAAGACATAGACAGCCTCCTTGCCGGCCCAAAGTAGGTGCAGCGGTGTGAAGGTGACCCACCAAACCCAAGCTTCCACCTGCCCCTCGGTTTGCCTCTGGGCCGCTGACGCGAGTGGAGGCGACACGAGGAAGCAATGGTGTATCAGCACGACTGCGGCTGCGAGTCCCCGCAGGCCGTCCAGAGACGCGTATCTTACTTCGTCTCGCTCAAGAACAGGTTCCCCCATGTTCGAAAAGCTAACGCTGACGACGGACGGCGTCCTCAGTAGCACTTACCTGTCCTGGGCATTGGCGAAGCTATGGAACTACTTGGTTTTGACCGCCGGTACCTGTCTTTATCCAAAAGTCTCGCTAACGTCACTTGGCTGCTCCTACGATCCATTCATGACACCTAGCTATGGGGGCTTGGCGCTCGAAATTGTGGTACCGGTCTACAACGAAGAAGCGGTACTCGAACGCAGCATCACAAGGCTCGCCGAATATTTGACGAACGAAATGCCGTCGAGATGGAAAATCACCATCGCCGATAATGCAAGCACCGACAGGACTGCGGTGATTGCCGCTCGACTCAGCGAGCAACTGGACAACGTCGGTTACCGTCGCTTGGAAACCAAAGGACGCGGCCTGGCACTTCGAGACGCCTGGACAGCTTCCGATGCGAAAGTCCTCGCCTACTTGGACGTGGATCTCTCGACAGATCTCGCGGCGCTCCCACCTCTGGTGGCACCCCTGTTGTCCGGGCATTCTGATATCTCCATTGGCACGCGGTTGGGCCAAAATTCACGGGTGAGTCGCGGGCCTAAGCGGGAGTTCATTTCCCGGTCATATAACTTCCTGCTCCGCCGGACAATGCAGGTGCGGTTTTCGGATGCCCAGTGTGGATTCAAAGCCATTCGAGCCGATGTGGCAAAGCGTCTGCTTCCCCACATTGAGGACAATGGCTGGTTTTTTGACACGGAGCTTTTGATTATTGCTGAGCGTTCAGGACTTCGAATTCACGAGATTCCAGTCGACTGGGTAGATGACCCGGACAGCCGCGTGGACATCAAACAGACAGCTTTGGACGACGTGAAGGGAATGGTTCGGGTTGCCGGGTCGCTGATAAACGGCGTCATACCCGTCCAGGTGATATACGCGGAGCTGGGGCGCCGCCCAATCGCGCCCCAAAGCCGGCCAAGCTTTTTTGGGCAAGTGCTAAGGTTTGGCCTCGTGGGCGTAGCGTCCACCTTGGCCTTCGCACTTCTCTACCTCGTAATGCAGGGGCCCCTCGGCTCTCAGGAAGCCAACTTCCTGTCGCTGCTGCTGACGGCCGTGGGAAACACGGCCGCCAACAGGCGTTTCACATTTGGCATCAGCGGGCCCGAGAAGCTGTTTACTCAGCAAATCCAAGGCTTCGTCGTGTTTCTTCTGGCGTGGATGCTTACATCGTCATCTTTGGTGGTACTCCACTCGTTGCACCCTGATGCCGCGCCCAATGTTGAGCTTCTGGTCCTGACCACTGCCAACGTCCTCGCCACGTTAATGAGGTTTGTACTGCTGCGGCTCTGGGTCTTCCGGGCGAGCCGAACCACAGGCATGATAACCAGGATCCGGATGGCGCATGCGGGAAAGTCAGTCCTGTGAAGCTGAAAGAAGAGCAGCGGAGCGGACTTCACCGGTCGTGTAAGGCGCCTGTTCACCAGCAGCTGGAAAAATGGGCTGTTGGCGCCCTAATGCTCATGGCGGGGCTCATGTACGTCTGGGCTGTCGATAAAAATGGATGGGCGAACGCATATTACTCTGCCGCCGTTCAAGCGGGTCAGCACAATTTGCAGGCATTCTTATTCGCTTCTGCTGACTGGGGTAACTTCATCACGGTCGATAAGCCCCCACTAAGTCTGTGGGTGATGGGCGTATCCGTCCGAATTTTTGGGCTCAACTCTTGGTCCTTGATGGTTCCCCAGGCGCTTATGACACTGGCCAGCACCTTCCTGTTGTTTCGGCTGGTCAGACGTTGCTTTCCATTTTCATCGGCCCTCTTTGCAGCAAGCGCCTATGCCTTCGCACCGATAACTGTCCTAATGGCAAGGTACAACAACCCGGACCCGCTAATGATTCTTCTGATGATCGGTGCTCTGTATGCAGGTGTACGGGCAGTAGAGACGGGTCGCTTCATTTACATTTCCCTGGTGGTCTTGCTTCTTGTATTGGGCTTTCTGACCAAACAACTTCAAGCCTTCCTGGTACTGCCCTCAGTTGCGGCCACATACTTGTTATACGAATCAAGTCCTTGGCGAAGGCGGATGTGCAACATAGGAATCGCTGGCATAATTTTGGGGATCGGTTCCCTGTTGTGGCCGCTCTTCGTGGATTTGATGTCGCATTCGAGCCGCCCATATATAGGCGGTTCGACTACCAACAGCATGCTTGAACTCACCTTGGGCTACAACGGGCTCGAACGTATCCTGAAGCAGGCTGATATGCCATCTGCCACCCTGATACCAGATCAATACCGCAGCGTAGAATCCGATGCGGGATTCTTCCGGCTACTCAATACCAACTACGGTCAAGAAATCGGGTGGATTTTACTTCCAGCTTTGCTTGCCAGCATTGCAACGCTGATTGTACTCATCAAAGGAAGTTATTCCCGCAGCCAGTCCGTTCTGGTCTGCGCAGCAAGTGTGTGGACAATTACGACGTATATGGTGCTCAGCTTTATGGGTAACAACTTTCACTCTTACTACACATCTTCACTTGCGCTTCCCTCCGCCTTGTCTTTAGGGCTCGGTATCGACCTAATGACACGAGCAGCGAAGACGCGCCCGGGACGCATCGCGTTGGCTCTCTCGGTGGTCGTGAGCGTAGTATTCGCGCGCGGCATGTGGCAGGTGAGCAACGACTATCCCGAGTGGCTGGGGACCGCCATTCTCCTGATGGGCGTTGGCGCAGCCGCAGTACTGACGGTTCCGGCACCAAGGCGCTGGCTTCCGAACGTCGCCAACGGCCTCGCGATCAGCGCACTTATGATTGGACCACTTTATTGTTCAGCTCTCACGCTCCAGTCCCCGCAGGAAGGATCTAATCCAATTTCTGGTGGACTAACGAAGAGTCCCAATACGCTCAGCCGCTTTCTTCAAGGCGTCAAAAATCAAGAACCCGCTTGGGCCACCGGCATCGCGATAGGCATAAAGCCTGGCCCCGCAATGGTCAACCTAATTCGACAGGCGCCAGCGAGTTGCACATGGGCAGCTGCAACGTATCCAGGTCAGACGGCGGCTCAGTATCAACTTTCAACAGGACGCACTGTCATGTCGATTGGCGGATTCGCTGCCGTTGACCCCACACCGACCCTGGAACAATTTCAGGCGGCGGTAGCGGCCGGTCAAGTCTGCTATGTGATCGAACAGCAAGAGCAGCTGAAGGTGCCGGGCAACAGCAAGGACCTCATCGCCATCCAGGACTGGGTCAAGGCAAACTTTAGAGCGGAGCAGGTAGATGGCACTAACGTCTATGACGTCGCCGATCATTAGATCCAGCGCAGGACAGCTAACGGCAACAACGGCTAGCTTAGCCAGATACTGGCCAGAGCTGGTGCTGTTTTGCCTTGCCGGCTCAGTCTATTTTTGGAATCTCCCTATAAACGGATGGGGAAATCCATATTATGCAGCAGCAGCGCACGTCGGTGCGACAGACATGCAGGGCTTGTTGTTTGGTTCGGCTGATGCTGGAAATGGCCTTTCGGTTGATAAGCCCCCGGCGCATTTGTGGATAATTGCATTGTCTATCAAGCTCTTCGGCCTCAGTTCTCTCAGCGTCTTGGCGCCGCAGGCCCTGATGGGCGTGGCTACTGTATTCCTGGTGTACAGGACGAGTCTTTGCTGGTCCAGTAGGCGACAAGCCCTTCTGGGGGGAATATTCGTCGTACTTACTCCGGTGACGTCCATGATTTTTCGGTTCAATAATCCGGACGCACTGCTCCTCTTTCTATGGTCCTTGACGGTCTTCTTTGCAGTGAAATCCTTGGAAAAGCACCAGTCGAGGTACCTCTACGCTGCTTCACTCATCCTTGGGGTTGCATTCATGTGCAAGCAATTCCAAAGTTGGATTTTGGCGCCGGCGCTCGCAATCGCATTTTTGATGTACGGTGATGGCCGAGTGCGAGCAAGACTATTTCACCTGTTTGCCGGTGCCTTGGTCACTCTTATCCCGGCCTCATTATGGATAGCCATCGTTGAACTCACTCCGCCATCGCAAAGACCATGGATAGGTGGGACGTCTACAAACAGCTTTCTCGACCTAACTTTCGGTTACAACGGCCTTGGTCGACTAACCGGACAGTCGGACCTCGGTGCAGTTAATCCAAAAGGCTTTTCAGGAGTTGTTGGATATGATGCCAGCCTTATTCGACTCTTCACCATCAACTACGCTCCCGAGGTGGCGTGGCTGCTGCCCGTTGCCTTCGTAGGGGCCGCACTACTGGTCATCAGGCTCTGCCGCCGCAGCTCGTCCCGTCTTGAGTCGTACGCCACAACACTACTGTCCATTTGGTTCCTCACCACTTTCGCCGTGCTCAGCTTCATGACGGGCGACATACATCCCTACTACACGTCGATGCTGGCCCTCCCGATGGCATCTACCGCTGCCGCAGCCTTCGAAGGGTGCTGGGTGAACCGAAATAGGCCGACTTACTTGCGTCTGGCGGCCGTCATCACGCTCTTCTGCGCTGTACTCACATCCGGTATCCTCACCTGGTTCCAGGACTGGCAGCCTTGGGCGTCTTTCGGAATAAAAGTTGGAGCGCTTGCGTCCGCATTCTCCTTGATTTTTCCTTACCTAATCAAGCGCCCCAAAGCCGTCGCGACATCGCTCATACTGGCAGGTGTATCAATACTTTTATTACCTGCGATGTTCATCATCGAGTCCATTTCAACTTCGCAGCAAGGATCATTTCCGATTTCCGGACCAGTTCCGACGGTCGAGAGTTGGCATAAACGCGACGCCGAGCAATTGAGTCGCGGTGAGAAAAGTAAGTACGCACTCTCACGAGGAGAGCCCGTAGTTGCAGAAATCGCAGCATACATCGAGGGGACACCTTCTGGCACACGTTGGGCGGCTGCGACGACTGGAAGCGAAAATGCAGCTCTGTACCAGCTGGCTACAAAGCGCCCGGTTATGTCGATTGGCGGCTTCTCTGCTCTAGACCCTTACCCGTCCTTGGACTCCTTTAAGGACTATGTACGCGCCGGAGAGGTGCACTACTACATACACCAGCCAGGGATTCTTAGCTGGTCTGCTGGATCGAACACGCTAGCCGTTGTCTCGTGGATCGAGGACCACTATCCGTACCAGGAATTCTCCGGAGTTCGACTCTATGATTTATCACGGGAACTACCAAATTGACATGCTCAAAAGCCCGCCCCACCAACCGGTGGGACGGGCTTTTGAGCAAGCGGATTTAGCGCTTAGAGTACTGCTGAGCCTTGCGGGCCTTCTTGAGACCGGCCTTCTTACGCTCGATGACACGGGCGTCGCGTGACAGGTAACCGGCCTTCTTCAGCGTCGGGCGGTTGTTCTCGACGTCGATCTCGTTCAGCGAACGGGCGATGCCGAGGCGCAGGGCGCCGGCCTGGCCGGAGATGCCGCCGCCGTGGATGCGGGCGATGACGTCGTAGGCGCCTTCGAGATCAAGGATCTTGAAGGGCTCGTTGACGTCCTGCTGGTGCAGCTTGTTCGGGAAGTAGTTGTCCAGCGCACGGCCGTTGATGGTCCACTTGCCGGAGCCGGGCACGACGCGGACGCGTGCAACGGCTTCCTTGCGGCGGCCAACAGCTGCGCCGGCAACGGTCAGGGCCGGGCGCTCCTTCTTGGGAGCAGCTTCAGCAGCTGAGCTCTCAGAGGTGTAGCTGGTCAGGTTTTCCTCGGCTTCGACAGCCTCGGTGGTCTCTTCGTTCTGAGCCACGATTCTCCTTGTATAGATAAGTTGTTTGGTGGCCAGGACTACTGGGCGACCTGGGTGATTTCGAAAGTCTTGGGCTGCTGGGCGGCGTGCGGGTGCTCAGCACCGCGGTACACCTTCAGCTTGCCCAGCTGCTGGGCAGCGAGGGAGTTTTTGGGGAGCATGCCCTTGATGGCCTTCTCAACGGCGCGGACCGGGTTGGTTTCCAGCAGTTCCGCGTAGTTGACGGAGGTCAGGCCGCCCGGGTAGCCGGAGTGGCGGTATGCGCGCTTCTGCTCCAGCTTGGCGCCGGTCAGGGCTACCTTCTCGGCGTTGATGATGATGACAAAGTCGCCCATGTCCATGTGGGATGCGAAAGTGGCCTTGTGCTTGCCGCGCAGCAGGATTGCGGTCTGGCTTGCAAGACGACCAAGGACAACGTCGGTGGCGTCAATGACGTGCCACTGGCGGTTGATATCGCCGGGCTTCGGGGTGTACGTACGCACGGTGTTTGCCTCGTTCTTGTTCTGGCGTTCTTGTTTAGGTGTCGCTAGCTCGCGCACCTACTGTCTGCGCGCTACCGGAACAGAGGTGAGGACTCCATGTAACCAGTCATCCTGAAGTTCCGAATGTGCACGTTGAGTAGTTATCCTGCAACCGGATCCTCAAGCGGGCACGCACCATCGGAATAGGACACGCACAACGACTACCTAGATTAGCGCGTCAGGTGGTTCGGGGTCAAAATGAGGTAGCCGGAGGCCGCTGGGGCCGCGCCGGCCTAAACCAACGCAGGGGGATGCAGTGTTGTCAGCGGGGAACTGGGACCCTAACGCGGTGCTCTTGGTCGTCGGCGCCGCGCTCTTGGGAGCCGTCCTCTCCCCCATCGTCGAGCGACTGATCGCAAGACTGCTTCCCAGGCTTGGGGAAGTGCCGCGCCTACAGGCGCGAATTTCGACGGCGGCAGTAACCGCCATCGCATGCGCCGCCTTTGCGGCGCGTTTTGGCAGCGGGCTCAGCCTCCCAGCCTTCATTTTGCTTGCTGTCCTAGGCGCTCAGCTGGCAAGGATCGATATCGCGCTCCACCTTCTGCCAAACCCCCTCGTAATAATGCTGTTTGCCGGCGGTCTTTTGCTGCTTCTTTTGCCAGGGATATATGACAAGCAATCTGATGATTTGCTTCGCGGGGCCTTGGGAGCTGTCATTTTGTTTTCCGGCTACGTGTTTTTGGGACTCATTTCGCCCGGTGCCATCGGAATGGGCGACGTGAAGCTAGCCGGCCCTGTCGGCCTTTACCTGGGGTACCTAGGTTGGAGTCACCTTCTCTACGGCGGCCTGCTTGGGTTCGTCCTGAACGGCATCGTTTCAATGTTGATGATCAGCAGAAAAGGCCGGAATGAAGCCGCGGAAGTACCACACGGGCCCTCGATGCTCGGTGCCCTAGCGGCCGTCACCCTCTTCGCAGCTTAGCCGTGTGGCGAAGGGTCTGCCCGGAGGCGCCACGCGGCCCCCAAGTAGTCACCAGGGTACATAGAAATACCGACTGAGTACTACAACACTTCTCCGAGTACGCCTTCTTCTCAGTTCTCGAAAAAGTCGAGTACCACTACGCATTGTTGCCCTATACCCCCCAGTGACATTCTCTTCTTAGCGAAGTCCAGCCGCTAAGGATTTATGGGGGCAGCTGGAAATTCGTTGAAATCAAATAAACCCATTTCACCGAATTAAGGAAAATACAATGACTTCTCTCATGGTCTCGATGATGGCTTTCGTCGCCGGCGTGAAGGATCGCTTCGACTCTGAAAAAGGTGCAACCGCAACCGAGTACTCGCTGCTGGTGGGTCTGATCGCGCTTGTAATCGTTGTTGGCGTCGGGCTCTTCGGTACCAATCTCAACGCCTTCTTCAATGGACTGGCCGGCAAGGTGGGCGCCTGGTAGTCCGCAGCTTCGCAAGGAAGGAAACCGGCGACATGTCAAATGTCAACGCGAGCTACCAGGAACTTCTCGTGGCACTGCGGGCCGTGCTTTCACAGGAAAAGGGGGCAACCGCAACTGAGTACTCACTTCTGGTGGGTCTGATTGCTCTGGTGATCGTTGCTGGAGTCACACTCTTTGGCGGGAATTTGAATACCTTTTTCAACAGTCTGGCAGGCACTGTCGGCGGCTGGTAAGTCAACCAAGTGGTGTGGGGGGCGCGGGGGGGGGGGGCCCCCCCCCCCCCCGCCCGCCCCCCGGGGGGGGCCCCGCTTCCGCGCCTTCGGGTAGGTCTACTACTTTTGGGCTGCCGCTTGGAGCAGCG
>NZ_JAUSTB010000023.1:0-26474 GCF_030812615.1 Pseudarthrobacter niigatensis
CCGGCTTCGTTGATGCCGGGGTGGATCAGCTGCCCGGCGGGGGATTCCTTGTAGGCCAGGACCAGGTCCCGGTCCACCGACAGGTAGTTCTGCCCGGCCGGGCTGTAGATCTTCGCGGTGGGGAAGAACGCATCCATGCCAAACGTGCGTGACTCATCCGGCACGATGGGCACAATCCGGTTCCCGAACTTCTTGTCGCGGAGCAGATCCTTGAGCAGGCGCACGAAAGACATGGTGGTTGCGGCCATCTGCTTGCCCGAGCCACGCTTGGCCACCTCGTAGGACTTGGCCTCCGGAAGATCAACAGACCCGTGTCCGCCGCGGCGCTCGGGAACAAAGCCGCCCAATGCGCTCCGCCGTTCAAGGAGATAGGCGATCTCGGGTGCATCGAAGCCCGGGTGGTAGTAGGGAGGCCGGTACGGGTCGGCGTCGAGTTGTTCATCCGAAATGGGAATGCGCAGGTAATCCCTGAAGTCCTTAAGATCCGCCACCGTGAGCTTCTTCATCTGGTGTGTCGCGTTGCGGCCCTCGAAGTGCGGTCCGAGGCCGTAGCCCTTGACGGTGTGGGCGAGGATGACGGTGGGTTTGCCCTTGAATTCGGTGGCGGCTTTGTAGGCGGCGTAGACCTTGCGGTAGTCGTGGCCGCCGCGTTTGAGGTTCCAGATCTGGTCGTCGGTGAGGTCCGCGACTAGGTCCTTGGTCTGCGGGGTCTTGCCGAAGAAGTGTTCGCGGACGAACCCGCCGGACTCGGCCTTGTAGGTCTGGTAGTCCCCGTCGACGGTTTCGTTCATGATCTTCACGAGCGAGCCGTCGGTGTCGCGGGTGAGCAGGTCGTCCCATTCCCGGCCCCAGACGACCTTGATCACGTTCCAGCCCGCGCCGCGGAAGAACGCTTCGAGTTCCTGCATGATCTTGCCGTTGCCGCGGACCGGGCCGTCCAGGCGCTGGAGGTTGCAGTTGATCACGAAGTTAAGGTTGTCCAGGTTCTCGTTCGCTGCGAGCTGGAGCAGGCCGCGGGACTCGGGCTCGTCCATTTCACCGTCGCCCAGGAACGCCCAGACCTGCTGGTCCGAGGTGTCCTTCAGGCCCCGGTTGTGCAGGTAGCGGTTGTTCTGGGCCTGGTAGATCGCGTTCATCGGCCCGATGCCCATGGACACGGTGGGGAATTCCCAGAACTGCGGCATCAGGCGCGGGTGCGGGTAGGAGGAGAGGGCGTGGCCCTCGCGGGACTTTTCCTGCCGGAATCCGTCCAGGTCCTCCTCGGAGAGGCGGCCTTCCATGAACGCCCGGGCGTACATGCCGGGGGAGGCGTGGCCCTGGAAGAAGACCTGGTCCCCGCCGCCGGGGTGGTCCTTGCCGCGGAAGAAGTGGTTGAACCCGACCTCGTACAGGGTCGCGGCCCCGGCGTAGGTGGAGATGTGCCCGCCGACCCCGATATCGGGCCGCTGCGCTCGGTGCACCATGACCGCGGCGTTCCACCGCATGTACGCCCGGTAGCGGCGCTCGAACTCCTCGTTGCCCGGGAACGCCGCTTCCTGGTCCACCGGGATGGTGTTCACGTAATCGGTGGTGGTCACCATCGGCACCCCCACGCTCTGCGCGCCCGCGCGCTGCAGCAGGCTCCGCATGATGTATTGGGCACGCTCGGTGCCCTGTTCCCTGATCAACGCGTCCAGGGACTCAACCCACTCGGCAGTCTCTTCCGGATCACGATCAGGCAGCTGGTTAGTCAACCCGCTGAGGATATGGGAGGTATCTTCTCCTGCAGCCACGGCAGCCTCTTTTCGTCTTTGAATGCATTAGGCGCTGTTTTCGTATTGTGAGAAAACATTATTGCTAGACGAGATTAGTGGGACGCTGTCGATCGGTCAACGTGCTGGGTGCCACGAAGGCGGTGATTGCCGGGCGCGATCCTGAATGAACGCATTATGACCGCGCAGGGACCGGTCGGCACTTGACCGGCAGTGACCCACGTCATACGCTTATTTCACTATTCAATATCTCTTTTCCGTATTGTGGAATAAAAGCAACGACGCAGGTCGGCCTCACCACGCGGGATACTCCAAAGAATTGAGACTCCTATGCAAACCCCTCCCACGGCGGGCGTTGATGCGGAGCAGGGCGTGACAGTGCAGTCAGCCTCTGCAGCACATCCCGACGACAGCGTTGAAGCTCTGTGCGAGTCAGCCAGCGCCGCCTCGGGCACGGCCATCAGCCCTTCCTTGTACAACTCCGATCTTGCCCCCACTAAACGCGCCGGCCGCAGCTGGACCAGCTACAGCATCTTCACCCTTTGGGCGAATGACGTGCACAGCTTGGGCAATTACGCCTTTGCCATTGGACTGTTCGCCTTGGGGCTGGGTGGGTGGCAGATCCTCATGGCGCTCGGCATCGGGGCGGCGCTGCTGTTCGGACTCCTGACGCTTTCCGGATTCATGGGCGTCAAAACCGGTGTTCCCTTTCCGGTCATGAGCCGCATCAGCTTTGGTATCAGGGGAGCGCAGATTGCCAGCCTCCTCCGCGGCGCGGTGGCTGTGGCCTGGTTCGGCATCCAGACGTACCTCGCCTCCGTGGTGTTCCGCGTCATGCTCGTAGCCATGTTGCCTGCGTTGGCAGACTTGGACAAAGACTCCATCCTGGGCCTGTCCACGCTGGGCTGGATGGCATTCGTGACCCTTTGGGTGGTCCAGTTGGTGATCGTCAGCTTCGGGATGGAAATGATCCGCAAGTACGAGGCCTTCGCCGGCCCCGTCATCCTTGCCACCATGGCCGCGATGGCCGTCTGGATCTTTGTGGAAGCAGGAGGAAACATTGCCTGGTCCTCGGACAAGGCCTTGGAAGGCCCGGAAATGTGGCTCACTATATTCGCCGGCGGCGCCCTGTGGGTGTCCATCTACGGCACCTTCGTCCTGAACTTCTGCGACTTCACCCGCTCCGCGGTATCGAAGAAGGCTGTAGTGCGCGGCAATTTTTGGGGCATCCCCATCAACATGCTGCTCTTCGGAGCCATTGTGGTGGTCATGGCCGGTGGCCAGTTCAAGATCAACGGCACCATCATCAAGAGCCCGTCGGACATCGTCCAGACCATCCCCAACACGCTGTTCCTGGTTCTGGCCTGCCTTGCCCTGCTGATCCTCACCATCGCAGTGAACCTGATGGCCAACTTCGTGGCCCCCGTGTACGCGCTGACCAACCTGTTTCCCAAGCGGCTCAACTTCCGCAAGGCTGCGATGGTCTCCGCAACGATCGGCCTTCTCATCCTGCCTTGGAACCTCTACAACAACCCGCTGGTCATTGTGTACTTCCTTGGCGGCCTCGGTGCGCTGCTCGGCCCGCTGTTCGGCGTCGTCATGGCTGACTACTGGCTGATCCGGCGTGGCTTGGTCAACGTGCCGGAACTTTATACGGCGTCCCCGGACGGGGCGTACTTCTACAAGAAGGGCGTCAACCCCAGGGCGATCATCGCCATGGTTCCCGCTGCCGTCCTGGCCCTCCTCATTGCCTTCGTTCCGGGGCTGGCCGCCGCGGCGTCCTTCGCCTGGTTCTTTGCCGCCGGTATCGCCGCGGCGCTCTACTTCTTCATCGCCGACCGCAACCAACGACTCGTGGACCACGACGGCGAGGCCATCGCCGTCGCCAACGCCCACTGAGCCGCAGGACAAAGGACTTCCCATGCGCATACTCGTCGCAAACGTCAACACCACCCAGTCGATGACCGACT
This sequence comes from Pseudarthrobacter niigatensis, assembly GCF_030812615.1. NCBI lineage: Bacteria > Bacillati > Actinomycetota > Actinomycetes > Micrococcales > Micrococcaceae > Pseudarthrobacter > Pseudarthrobacter niigatensis. Next base: position 3,722 of record NZ_JAUSTB010000023.1, read on the forward strand.
CGATTGCGGCCTCTGCACGCAGCGTGGCCGCAGCCGGGACGGAAATCGTCGGCCTCACCCCGAGGTTTGGCGCGGACTCGTGCGAAGGAAACTTCGAAAGCTACCTGGCTGCCGTCGCCGTCATGGATGCAGTCACTTCCTACCCGGAGCCGTTCGACGCCGTTGTCCAGGCCGGTTACGGCGAACACGGCCGCGAAGGGCTGCAGGAGCTGCTGGACGTGCCGGTGGTGGACATCACGGAGGCCGCCGCCAGTACGGCCATGTTCCTGGGCCACAAATACTCCGTGGTCACCACCCTGGACCGCGCGGTTCCCCTCATCGAAGACCGGCTGAAGCTGGCCGGGCTGGACGCCAGGTGCGCGTCAGTCCGGGCCAGCGGCATGGCCGTGCTGGAGCTTGAGGAGGAGCCGGACCGCGCCGTGGAAGCCATCGTCAACCAGGCCATGCTGGCGGTCACACAGGACAAGGCCGAGGTCATTGTCCTGGGCTGCGGCGGCATGGCCGGGCTCGATGAACAGATCAGGCAGCGGGCCGGTGTTCCCGTGGTGGATGGAGTGGCTGCCGCGGTGACCATCGCTGAATCCCTGGTCCGGATGCGCCTGTCCACCTCCAAGGTGCGGACCTTCGCTGCGCCAAGGCCCAAGACCGTCATAGGCTGGCCACTGAACACGCCGGCCGTGCCGGCACAGCCCTGAGCCAGGAGAAAACCTTGAGCACCCCTCAGCAGGTCAGAAGAGTAGCCGTGGTCACCGGGGCCGGGTCAGGCATCGGCCGGGAGGTCGCTCGGCAGATGCTGGCGGACGGCTACCGGGTGGCACTCGCCGGCCGCCGGGAGGCGCAGCTGAAGGAAACCGCTGGCGGCAGTCCGGACTCGCTCGTGGTGCCCTGCGACGTCACCCGGCCCGGCGACGTCGAACGGCTTTTCGAGACGGCCCGGCAACAGTGGGGACGGATAGACGTGCTGTTCAACAACGCCGGCGTCTTTGGTCCGGCGGCCGGCGTGGACGAAATCAGCCTGGAAGACTGGAACGCCACCCTGGCCGTTAACCTCACCGGATCCATGCTGTGTGCCGCCGCAGCCGTACGGGCCATGAAGGCGCAGGAACCGCAGGGCGGCCGGATCATCAACAACGGCTCCATCTCCGCGCATTCGCCCCGTCCACGGACCGTGGCCTACACCGTCACCAAGCACGCCATGACCGGGCTGACCAAGAGCATCGAACTGGACGGGCGCGGCTACGGCATCACGTGCGGCCAGATCGACATCGGCAACACGGCCACGGAGATCATGGACACCATCGGCGTCGGCTCAGGGGCGCTGCAGGCGGATGGCAGCCGTAGGATCGAGCCGATGTTCCCGGTGGCGGACGCGGCCCGCGCGGTGCTGATGATGGCCAATATGCCGGACTCGGCCAGCGTGGGCTCGGTGGTGGTTACGGCCGCGGGCATGCCGTTCATCGGCAGGGGGTGACCGTCCGGAAAGCGTGACCTAGAAGGGCAGCAGGGCCGACAGGTCCGCACGCAGGCCGGATGCCGCAACCCGGCCGGCCGTGACTGCTTCCGCCCACGCCAGCTGCCCGGTGACCATCTCAAGCCAGGTGGCGGCGTCGCACTCAATGACATTCGGCGGGGTCCCGCGTGTGTGCCGCGGCCCCTCCACGCACTGGGTGACGCCGAACGGCGGCACCCGCACTTCAACCGAATTCCCCGGGGCCCGCGCCGTCAGCTCCTCCAGCGAATACCGCACGGCAGTGGCCAGGACGCTCCGCGGAGCGGGAGTATCCGACGGCGGTTGCGCGGCTTCGCGCCACGCCTTCAGCGCTGCTTTGCCTTCCTGGACGTCAATACGACGGCGGGCTACGGCCATGCTTTCAGTCTTCCTTTTGCGTCGGCAGGGAAACAGGGAGTCAGTCGAGGAGCGCGGACACTGCTGGACCCAACCGGATCTTGCCCACCGGATGGCCGCCGCCAAGCACGGGTTCCACGACCTTCTCCAGGGCGCTGGCGACCCCCGGGATCTCGACTGCCCCGGCGGCAGCGAGCAGGGTCAGGGCCACCAGGGAAGTCGCCCGGATGTTCCCGTCCAGGATCTTAACGGCCACGGAAACCCCCTGGGGCGTGGCCATGGCAAGGACTCCCTCGGCCCCGATTTTGGCGATGATTTCAAGCTCATCCATCACCAGGGTGTTGGCTTCACCGCGGCCTTGGACGGCCCAGGGGTAATCGAGCATCGACGTTGCAATGGTGGCTGCCCGGGCGCTGAAGCGTTGGTCGCCCGGGGCTTTGGCCAGCTGCGAGTATGCCCGGGCAAGGCCTTTGAGGGAAACAGCAGCCACCGGAGCCCCGCAGCCGTCAATCCCCAGATGGGCAATCTTCTCGTCGGTGTATTCCTCGATCACGCTCCGGACCCGCTGCTGCAGGGGGTGGTTCGGCTCCAGGTAGCTGTTGGTGTCCCAGCCGTTTTCCTTGCAGGCCCAAAGGAAAGCGGCGTGCTTCCCGGAACAGTTGAACGCCAGCCGCGACTTCCCCTTCTCAGAGCGGACCAGCCAGTTCCTGGCGGTTTCGTCCTGCGGCCAGGCCTCCGGGCACTGCAGTTGGTCCTCACGGACCCCTGCAGCCTTGAGCATGCCCGCCACCACGTCCATGTGGTCCAGGGATCCGGTGTGGCTTCCGCAGGCGATGGCCACCTGGGCGCCGCGCAGCGGAACCCCTGACTGCATGGACGCCAAGGCCTGGAAAGGCTTCAACGTGGACCGGGCAAAGATGGGCGTGTTGATGTCGCCAAGCTCCGTAACCACCGAACCGTCGGCAGACAGGAGGACGGCGGAACCGATGTGCCGCGACTCCACAAAGCCGCTGCGTTCGATCACGGCCAGTTCGACGGCGGAGTCCACGGTAAAGGTTGCGTGCGGATTGTGGGGCATACCGCCAGTCTAGGGGCCAGCCGCCTACTGGACAGTGACCATCACCGACTGCCAGCCCGAGGCGCCGTCCGGAACCGGGTCCGCGCGCTGGTCAGTCTGGACCTGCCCGGTGCCGTCGGTGGCGCGCACCTTGATGTAGTGCGGGCCGGGGGCGGCGTCCCATTCGTAGGACCACTGGCGCCAGGTTACGGTGGACGCTTCGGCGGACAGGGTGGCTTCCGCCCAGGCACCGTTGTCGATCTGGACCTCCACTTTGGCGATGCCCCGCGTCTGCGCCCAGGCGGTCCCACCCACGGCCACCTTTCCGGCAGCTACTTTCGCGAAGGACCTGGGCACGTCCACGCGCGCCATCGTTTTGATGGGGCCACGTTCGGACCAGCCACGGTTGGTCCAGTACGCCTTGTTGTCGGCGAACCGGGTGACTTCAAGGTCCACCACCCACTTGGTGGCCGAAACAAACCCGTAAAGCCCTGGAACCACCATCCGCACCGGGTAGCCGTGCTCCAGCGGCAGCGGTTCGCCATTCATGCCGATGGCCAGCATGGCGTCCCTGCCATCCTGGAGGACCTCCAGGGGAGTGGAGGCACTGAAGCCGTCAATGGACTTTGACAGGACCATGTCTGCGCCATCCTTGGGCTTGGCCCGGGCCAGGACATCGCGGATGGGGAGGCCCAACCATTTGGCGTTGCCGGCGAGGTTGCCGCCTACGGGGTTGGACACGCAGGTGAGGGTCACGTGGGATTCGATAAGCTGCGCGTCGAGCAGGTCCTGGAAGGAGAGCGTGACTTCCTGCTCCACGAGGCCGTGAACACGGAGCTGCCAGTCATCAATGTTGATTTCCGGGATGCTCAGGGCAGTATCGATGCGGTAGAAGTCGTTGTTGGGTGTCAGCCACGGGGTCACGCCCGGTACAGGGGACTGTACCCCGGCCGGTACGGGCGATGCCGCCTTTGCCGGCGTGGGCAGCGTGAGTGCTTCGCGCGCCCTGGTGACGTTGCTGCGGGCGGCACCCAGGAGGCGGCCGCCAGTGGCGGCGATGCCGGCAGCTAGCGCCGTAACCCCGGCAGCAGCAAAGAAGCGCCGGCGGTTGGTGCCCGCACCCTGGTGCCGGGCGTCGTCGTCGTCCGCCTGGTCAGCCGGTGCTTCAGGCCACCTCTTCAGCCCCCACAGCTGAACCATAAGCCGGCGCAGGACCACCAGGCCGGCAACCGTTCCCAGCACGGATGGGATGGCGTCTGCCGGGCCCACACCCGCGCGGGTCACCACACTGGCCACGATCACGGCCCCCATGAACAGCACCCCGAGGACGCCCAGCATCCATTTCCGGTAGGCCACCACTCCCAGGATGCACGCCAGCACCGCAATGGTCAGGCCCATGCCCACAAAGAGGGCGGCCTTGTCGTTGGTGCCAAACGTGGCGATCGCAAAGTCCTTCATCCACGGCGGGGTGAAATCAATGAAGGTCGAGCCCAGGGCAAACAGCGGCGTTGCCCGGGCGGTAAAGAACGCTCCTATCAGCTCCGCAACGGCAAGCACGACGGCGGCCGCCACCACGCCTGCCAGCGCGGCCATGGGGGCGGGGCCCGTTATCCGGTTTCGAAGCTTTGTCATGTTTATTATTCGGAGCGGCCGGGCGCGCGGATTGACCGGGCGGGCAGGCCAGGACACAGCTTAGGAGCCGAAAGGGTGCACAAAGTACCCTTGGAGACTGTGAAGGTACTCGTCATAGGCCCCGGAGGCCGCGAACACGCCATTGTCCGCTCCCTGCTTGCCGACCCCAACGTGTCCGAAGTCCATGCGGCGCCCGGCAATGCCGGCATCAGCAAGCTGGTCCCCACATACAACATCAACGGCAACGACCCGGATGCGGTTGCGGAACTGGCCACACGGCTCGCCGTGGACCTGGTGGTGGTGGGCCCCGAGGCGCCGCTGGCCGCCGGTGTGTCCGACGCTGTCCGGGAGGCCGGCATCCCGGTCTTCGGACCCAGCAAGGCCGCAGCCCAGCTGGAGGCTTCCAAGGCGTTCGCCAAGGAAGTCATGGCCGAGGCCGGCGTGCCCACTGCCATGGCCCTGGTGGCCACCAACGCAGAGGAAGCGGCATCCGCCCTGGACACCTTTGGCGCCCCCTACGTGGTCAAGGACGATGGACTGGCCGCCGGCAAAGGCGTTGTGGTTACCCGTGACCGCGACGAAGCCCTGGCCCACGCCCAGTCCTGCTTTGACGCCGGCGGCTCCGTGGTCATCGAGGAGTTCCTGGACGGCCCCGAGGTATCCCTTTTTGTCCTCTGCGACGGCCAGAACACCGTGGCGCTCTCGCCCGCCCAGGACTTCAAGCGCATCTTTGACAACGACGAAGGGCCCAACACCGGTGGCATGGGTGCCTACACGCCACTTGAGTGGGCGCCTGAAGGGCTGGTGCAGGAAGTCCTGGACCGCGTAGCCCAGCCCACCGTAAACGAGATGGCCCGCCGCGGCACGCCCTTCGTCGGTGTGCTCTTCGTTGGCCTGGCCCTGACCTCGCGGGGCACCCGGGTCATCGAATTCAACGTCCGCTTCGGCGATCCGGAGACGCAGGCCGTCCTTGCCCGGCTCAAGACGCCCCTGGGTGCGCTGCTCATGGCAGCCGCCAAAGGCGAACTGGACACGGCGGAAGAGCTGCGATGGGCAAAGGAAACCGCCGTCGCCGTCGTCATTGCCTCCGAGAACTATCCGGACAAGCCCCGCACGGGCGACCGAATCCGCGGGCTTAAGAAGGTGGAAGCCCTGGACGGTGTGCACGTCATCCACGCCGGAACCGCCCTGGACGTGGACGGCAAGGTGGTTTCCGCCGGAGGCCGGGTCCTGGCGGTCGTCGCCCTGGGCAGCGACCTGGTGGAGGCGCGCGAACGCGCATATGACGGCGTGGAGCTGGTTCAGCTGGAAGGTTCCCAGTTCCGCAGCGACATTGCCCGCAAAGCCGCCCGCGGCGAAATCAAGGTGCCCTACGGGGCCACGGGATCAATGCCCATCGTGAAAGCAAAGGCCTGACATGACTGAAACTCCGGAGAACCGCGGCTACGCCACCGACACCCTGGACCTGCCCGGCTGGACGCACGTCTATTCAGGCAAGGTCCGCGACCTCTACGAGCCTGCCGACGAAGCCGTCCTCCAGCGCTTTGGGCAGGACTGCGTCCTGGTGGTGGCGAGCGACCGCATCAGCGCCTACGACCATGTGCTGTCCAGTGAAATCCCGGACAAGGGACGCATCCTCACGCAGCTGAGCCTCTGGTGGTTCGACCAGCTGGGTGTTGAGCACCACGTGCTGGGCTACACCGCCGAGGACGGAGTGCCTGCCGAGGTTGAGGGCCGGGCCATGATCTGCAAGAAACTGGACATGTTCCCTGTGGAATGCATCGCACGCGGTTACCTCACCGGCTCCGGGCTGGTGGAGTACAAGGCCTCCGGCACGGTCTGCAACATCCCGCTGCCTGAAGGGCTGGTGGACGGGTCGCGGCTGGAACACGCCATCTTTACGCCGTCGGCCAAGGCCTTGATCGGCGAGCACGACGAGAACATCACCTACGACGCCGTGGTGGCCCTGGTAGGGGACGATATCGCCGGACGCCTCAGCGAACTGACGCTGAAGATCTACACGACGGCGGAAAAGATTGCCCGGGAGCGCGGCATCATCCTGGCCGACACCAAGGTGGAGTTCGGGTACGACGCCGTCTCCGGGTCCATCACCCTGGGCGACGAGGTACTTACCCCGGATTCCTCGCGCTTTTGGGATGCGGCCACCTACAAGCCGGGCCAGGCGCAGCCGTCCTACGACAAGCAGTACGTCCGGGACTGGCTGACGTCCCCCGAGTCCGGATGGGACAAGTCCTCCGACACCCCGCCGCCGGCACTGCCGGCAGATGTGGTTGAGCGTACCCGCAGCCGGTACGTCGAGGCGTACGAGAAAATTACCGGCAAGACCTTTTCCTAAAATTTAACCAAAAGCCGGGCAGCCCATGTGAATGGGTTTGCCCGGCTTTTTGGTCAGCTGGCCTTGGAAGCCGAAGCCGCCCGTTTCTGTGCCAGGTTGATTTCGAGGATTGCATCCAATGCCTGCTGGACCCGGTCCTGCGCGCCGGCTGCGGCGAACGCCTTTCGTGATTCCTCCAAGTGCACCAGAGCCTCTTCGGTTTCCCCCGAAGCCTTCAGCGACTTGCCAAGCAGAAGTGAAACTTCACCGGCGGTGTGCTTGCCCAGGGCGTCGCGTTCAGCATGGATCTCACGGAGCTTTTCGACGGCGGCCACGATGTCCCCGGTCAGGTAGAGCCAGCGCGCGCGAATGAAGGCGACTTCGAGTTCGTCGCTCTTGGTCCCCCCGACAATCGAGAATGCCAGCTCCGCACGTTCAATGGCTGCCAGTGTTTCCGGCTCCACAATTCCAGAGGATAGACGGACGGCTGCGGAAGCCTTGTTGAACCGAGCCCAAAGCTCAATATCGTTAGCGGGGGAGAGCAGTCGTGCTGCCCGCTCGTGGTGCTTGACGCCTTCGGTGTAATCGTGCCGCATGAACGCCACATTGCCAACAACCCAGGCGACTTCGCCAGCGAGCTGGGACATGGAGTGCTCATCCACCTGCTCCAGCAGGGCCTGGCAATACTTCCAGGCTTCATCCAGCCGCCCGCTTTCGGCGAGGGCCCCAATGAGAATCCGGTGCGCGCCAATGAGGACCGTGGACCCCCTGGGAAGGTTGACCGATAGCTTTACGGCCTCAAGCGCATGGTCCACGGCGAGTGCCAGTTGGCCCTGGCCATGGCAAACAGCGGCCAGCATCTGCAGGGCGCGAACGCCCAGGCCAACCGACTCTCTCGCCATGGGGTGTTCCAGAAGGCGTTCGATAATCTTCTGGCACTCCGGCAGGTCGCCCTGCTTCATGAGGCATTCGGCCTGCATGTAGGTCATATTCCACCAGGCGCTGGTGTTTTTACCGTCAAGCGCTATTTGTGCGGCGGTGGCTGCGTGGCTTGCCGCCAACGGATAATCCCGCAGATCCCAGGCTTGGCGGGCATAAAGCCCAGCCAGAACGTATTCGGCGTCACTCACGGAAATGGGTTGGCTCCAAGCCTCCAGTGCCTTGGGTGCCAACTCCAGCCGCCGAGCCAATTCCTCAATTACTTCAGCTGTCGGTTCACGCCGACCGGTCTCGAGCAAAGAGATGTAGCTGGGTGAATACAGGTCCTTGCCCAGCTCGGCCTGTGTCAGTCCACGCTCAAGGCGCTCCGCCCGGAGCTTTTCTCCGAATCCGTTGCCCACGCGTTTCCTCCTTCTGGACAGCTGGGACTGTGAATGCTTGACAGCCCCTGTGGAAAATATTTTACAATGTGTGTCAACAAGGACAGTGCTGGCTTTGTAACGAATCCGACTCGTATTGAGGAACTTATATGTTGAAGAAGATTGCAACCGCGGCCGCCTTGGCTGGGGCCCTGGCTTTTTCCGCGGCGGCTCCGGCCGTTCTGTCTGCAGGTTCCATCGCCGATAACTCGGGTACGTCGGTAGCTATTGGCAACTGGCCTGACCCCGCCTCCACCAAGGCGAAGAAGGACAAGAAGACCACTACTACCACGGACACCTCCATCGTCACCTACATTGGCAACTGGCCTGACCCGGCGTAAATAGCTTCCTCATAACAGGAGGCGAGGGCAGCCCCGGAGCAACAGCTCTGGGGCTGTTCCTTTTAAGCCGGCGGGCAACTGGCGTAACCACATCGAGATGCAAAAAAGAGGGCCTCCGTTTGGAGACCCTCTTTCCGTTATGGTCGGGATGACAGGATTTGAACCTGCGACCTCTTCGTCCCGAACGAAGCGCGCTACCAAGCTGCGCTACATCCCGATCCGCTGCAAAAGCAACTTTACAAGGATAGCCGATTCCGGGTCCCGATGCGAAATCCTGAGGTCGGCCCCCTGCCGGCAGCCTCAGACCAGCGAATCCTTCCACGCGCCGTGGAGGTCAGCGAACCGTCCGCCGCCGCCAATGAGTTCGTCGGGAGTGCCGTCTTCCACGATCCGTCCGTCGTGAACTACCAACACCCGGTCCGCCGTCTCCACTGTGGACAGGCGGTGGGCGATGATCAGCGCTGTCCTCCGTGCTGCCTCCGTCCCGGCCAGCAGCCGGGCCAGCCCTGCCTGCACCAGGCGTTCGGACGGGATGTCCAGCGAAGAGGTGGCCTCATCCAAAATCAGCACCGCAGGCCGAGCCAGGAAGGCCCTGGCAAAGCTGATCAGCTGGCGCTGGCCGGACGAGACCCTGCCGCCGCGCTTGTTGACGTCCGTGTCGTAGCCCTCGGGGAGTTCCAGGATGAACTCGTGCGCCCCCACAGCCTTGGCGGCCTCTTCGATTTCGGCCCGGGACGCTTCCGGACGGCCCAGGGCGATGTTGTCGGCAACGGAGCCACTGAACAGGAAGGCTTCCTGGGTGACCATGACGATGTTGCGGCGGAGGTCGGTGGTGGCCAGGTCGCGGAGATCCACACCGTCCAGGGTGAGTGTTCCGGAGGTGACGTCGTAGAACCGGGCGATGAGCTTGGCCAGGGTGGATTTTCCGGCGCCCGTCTGGCCTACCAGCGCCACGGTCTGTCCGGCCGGGATGTGGAGGTCCAGCGCGGGAACCACTATGGGGCCGTCACCGTAGCGGAACTCGACACCGCTAAAGTCGATCCGCCCCGTGGCCGCAGGCAGGGCAACAGGGTTCTTGGGCGGCCGGACCGTGGGCACCTCTTCGAGGAGCCCGGAAACCTTCTCCAGGGCGGCCTGCGCGCTCTGGAACGAGTTATAGAACATGGCCATCTGGTCCACGGGCTGGAAGAACCGCTTGGTGGACAGAATGAGGGCCAGGAGCACGCCGACTGCGAGGTCGCCGCCCAGCACCCGGAATCCGCCGAAGAGCAGGACCACGGCGACGCAGACGTTGCCGATCAGCACCAGGCCCGGCTGGAAGATGCCGTTGAGATTGATGGAGCGGACAGTGACCAGGCGGTAGTCCTCAGCCAGCTTGCCGTAGCGCTCGGAGTTCTCCCGTTCCTTGCGGAAGGCCTTGACGGCGCGGATGCCGGTCATGGTTTCCACGAAATGCACGATCAGCCGGGCGGAGACCACGCGTGATTCGCGGAAGGCGATCTGCGAGTGTTTCTGGTACCAGCGGGCCAGGAAGAACATGGGTACGCCGGCGGCCAGCACCAGCAGCCCGCTCCGCCAGTCCAGCGCAAAGATGGTGGCGGCGGTGAAAGCCATGAACAGCATGCCTGAGGCCAGGGAGCTGACGCCCGAATCGAGGAGTTCGCGCAGCGCCTCCAGGTCCGAGGTCTGCCGCGCAATGATGCGGCCGGACGTGTACTTCTCGTGGAACTCGAGGCTAAGCCGCTGGGTGTGCCGGAAAACCCGGACGCGGAGATCCAGCAGCATGGCCTGGCTGAGCCGCGCCGTGGAGGTGACGTACAGGGCGGTGAGTCCCGCCGTCGCAATTGCTGCCAGCAGGTAGGCGACGCCGGTGAACACCAGCGGGAGGTTGTCGCCGGCTTGGAGTGCGGGGAGGGCGTGGTCGATGCCGAAGGCGATCAGGGCCGGGCCCGCCACGCGCGCAGCCTGGGAGAGCACCACCATGGCAATAGTGAGCCAGAACCGTACCCGCACCGGACGGATCAGCGACCCCAGCAGGGCCAGCGACCGGCGTCGTACCGCGCGGCTCTCCGCCTTGCTGAGGTGGGCGTTGTCCTCGTTGGCTGTGCCAAAAGCTGCGGCGCTCATCGGGTCACTTCCTCGGCCTGGTCTTCAAGTGCCGACAGTTCGGAGTCCAGGTCCCGCGGCTCCCGGTCCAGGCTGGCGATGACGTAGCGGTAGTGCTGGTTGCGGGCCAGCAGCTCGGTGTGGGTTCCGACGGCGGCGATCCGCCCGTTTTCGAGCAGTGCTACCCGGTCAGCGAGGGCCACGGTGGATGGCCGGTGGGCGACGATAAGGGTGGTGGTGTCCTTGAGGACCTCCCGGAGCCGTGCCTCCACCAATTCCTCGGTGTGGACGTCCAGGGCGGACAGGGGATCATCCAGGACCAGGACACGCGGACGGGCGGCGATGGCGCGCGCCAGGGCAATGCGCTGCCGCTGCCCTCCCGACAGGCTCAGGCCTTCCTCGCCGATCAGCGTGTCCACACCCTGGGGCAGGGAGTAGGCGAAATGGGCCTGGGCAACGTCGAGGGCTTCATCGAGTACCTCATCGGAGCGGACCGGGGCGCCGAGCAGCACGTTGTCCCGCACCGAATTCGAAAAGAGCGTGGTGTCCTCGAAAGCCACCCCTACCATGCTGCGCAGTTCCTCCACGTCGAAGTCCCTGATGTCGATGCCGTCAATGCTGATGGCGCCGCTCGTGACGTCATACAGGCGGGGAACCAGCTGGATCAGCGCGCTCTTGCCGCTGCCAGTGATGCCCACCAGGGCCATCGTCTCGCCGGGCCGGACATCGAAGTTGATGTCCTTGAGGATCGGCTTGTCCGGGGCGTCTTCGAAAGCGAAGGTTGCGTTGGTGAAACGGAGCGCCCCGGCGGGCTGCCCTGGGCGCCGTGGTTCCGCCGGGCTGGTGATGGTGTTGCGGGTGTCCATCACCTCGTAATGGCGGTCGACGGCGGTCTTGGCAGTGAGTGCCATGGCCAGCAGCATGCCGGAGAATTCCACGGGCGAGGCGATGACCGCGGCCGTGGCGAAGAAGGCAACCAGCGAGCCGATGCTGAGCTGGCCGCTGGCGCACAACATCACGCCGACCACCAGTCCGGCACCGAGGGCCAGTTCGGGGAGCAGGGTGACCACCATGGTGAAGGTCGCCTGGTGGCGCGCTTTCGCGATCTCCGTCTGGCGAAGCTCCTCCGCCTGCTCGTTGAAGTTTTCCAGGGCTTCGCGGCTGCGTCCGAACGCCTTGAGCACTCGGATGCCGTGGACGGATTCCTCTACGGTGGTGGCGAGGTCGCCGGCCTGGTCCTGGCTGCGCCGGGCAACCTTGCTGAACCGGGTACGGAACCGGAAGCTGTTGATGGTGATGGGGACGGCGGCGGCGAGGAAGATCAGGGCCAGCTGCCAACTCATGGCAAACATGGCAACGATGCCGATCACCACGGTAAGGGTGGTGACCACCAGCATGATGGCGCCGAACGCCATCCACCGCCGGAGGAAGTTCAGGTCCGTCATGGCCCGGGACAGCAGCTGTCCGGAGCCCCAGCGGTCGTGGAAGGAAACTGTCAGTTCCTGCAGGTGGTCGTAGAGTGAAACCCGCATCCGGGTTTCCACCGTGGTTGCGGGGTTGATGACGAACTGCCTGCGGAGGGCCACCAGTCCTGCTTCGGCGATGCCCAGCACCAGGATGACCCCTGCAGAGGTCCAGACCGCCTCTGTGGTACCCCCTGGCTGAAGGGCGGTATTGACCAGGACGCGCAGTACTTGGGGGATGGTCAACGCCACGATGCTGGCCAGCAGGGCACAGAGAAGCCCCAGCACAAGCCTGGGAAGGATGGGCCGGACATGCGGATAAAGACGGCTGATGGATCGGAAAAAGGGAGTCTGCTTGGCCATGCCCGCTTCTCAAGCTCTAAAACGAATGTAGTTTCCTCTAGCAACAACCCTATGCCATTGGCGTGAGGCGGTTCACAGGGATTTGCCGGGCCGGCCGGCTGCTTGCCCAGTTATTGCAGACCGTAATGCGGGATGCCTTACCAGGTATGGTCCCCAAAACCGCATCTTAGGGACCATATCTGATAGGGCAACGGGTCAGTTGCGGGAGGTCAGGGTCAGCAGGACGGCCTCCGGCTTGCAGGCGATCCTTACCGGGGCGAAGCGCGAGGTGCCGATGCCGCCGGAGACGTTGACCGGCGTCGTCCTTCCGTTGCTTGACCAGTCGTTGAGGCCCTTGGCGCGCCACGTGGGAATGTCGCAGTTGGCGATGATGGCCCCGTAACCGGGGATGCACAGCTGGCCGCCATGGGTGTGGCCGGCGAGCAGGAGGTCTGCGCCGCTTTCCGTGAAGTGGTCCAGGACGCGCTGGTACGGCGCGTGGATGACGGCGATCCGGAGGTGGTCATAGGAATCCTGGTTGACCGTTCCCCGGGGCCATCCGGCGTACCGTTCCCGGTTCAGGTGCGGATCATCGACGCCGGAAAAATCGAAGCGCATACCGTGGAGGACCACTGACTGGTTGCGGTTGGTCAGGTCCACCCAGCCGTTCATCCCGAACCCGGAACGGAGGCGCGGCCAGTCCAGGGCGACCGGCTTGGGCTTTACCTTGGACGGACCCAGCAGGTAGGACGCAGGGTTCTTGGGGCTGGGGGCGAAGTAGTCATTGGAGCCCGGGACAAAGACTCCGGGGAACTGCAGCAGCGGCTTCAAAGCATCCAGCAGCGGGTCCACAGCCTTGACGTGGCTGAGGTTATCGCCCGTGTTCACCACCAGGTCCGGCTGGAGCTCCGCCAGCGACCCAAGCCACTCAGCTTTCTTCTTCTGCCCGGGGACGAAGTGGATATCGCTCAAGTGCAGAATCCGGAAAGGGTCCCTGCCGGGCGGGAGGATGGCCAGGGTTTCCTCACGGAGGACGAACTGGTTCTTTTCCCAGAGCCCATAACCGAAGGCGGCCATCCCGGCCGCGGTTCCGGCTCCTGCAGTGACGGCAAAGCCGCGCCCGATGGAACGGGCGCGGCTTGCCAGGTTATCCATGTCCATGTGCGGTCAGCCGTTTCCCTTGCCGTTGCCGTTGTTGGTGGGGGCGGGGGCTGGGGCAGGAGCCTGGGTGGCGGGGGCCTGCGGTGCTGGAGCCTGGGTAGCCTGCGGGGCGGGAACGGGCGCCTGGGTGGCTTGGGGAGTGGTCCGGCCAGGCGTCGTGTTCGCCGTAGGGCCGCTGACCATGTTGCTCGGAGGCGCAGGGAACGGGTTGGTTCCGTAGGCCGGAGCGATCTTGGACATGTAGTTGGAGAACATGGGGCCGGCGATCATGTAGCCGTCAATGCCTTGATAGAACTTTCCGTTGACGGTGATGTTCTGGCCGGCACGGCCCTGGTTCCCCAAGGGGTCACCGAACCAGGCCGCGGTAGCCAGGCCCGTAGTGTGGCCAACAACCCAGGTGGAGCCGTTGTTGTTGGACGTACCGGTCTTGGCGCCGATGGGAAAGCTCGTCTTGGTGGAAATCCGGGGCTGAATCAGCGAGCCCGAGCCCCTGTTCAGGACCTCCTGGAGCGCGTAGTTCACGCCGCGGGCGACCTCTGGCTTGATCGCGTCCCGGCAGTTGCTGGACTGGGCCGGGAGCTGCTTGCCGGTGGCATCGGTGACTGAGGTGATGGCGATGGGTTCGCAGTACTTTCCGTCATTCGCGAAGGTGGCAAAGGCGCTGGCCATCGTAAGGGGTGACGTCTGGGTGGACCCCAGCAGGTTGCCCAGGGTCATCATGTTCACCTTGGGGTTCGGCTCGCTGCCATCCGCCGACGGCAGGCCGCTGTGCAGCCCAACGGCATCCGCAATCTGTTGGATTCCACAGAAGTCCAGCTGGGCGGCGGAGGCGAAGGTCACGGTGTTAATGGAGTTGTAGAGGCCCTCCAGGACCGTGAGCGGCTTGTACCACTGTGGCTCAGCATTCTGCAGGTCATCCGCGGCATCCAGTTTCGCGTTCTTCTGGGCGGTGCTGTAAGCGCCCTGCACCTTGCCGCAGGTGTTCTTCCACGGGTAGCCGATGGGGTAGACGCGCTGGGCAGCGTTGACCACGGTGTTCATGGTCTTGCCCTCATTGAGCCACTCGGCAAAGGTGAACGGTTTCATGGTTGAGCCGGGCTGGAAGCCGCCGATGCCGTTGAGGTCGTTCCCGTCCTTGTCCAGCTGGTCAACGTTGAAGTTCAACTGCGAGTTGAAGCCGCTTGGGCCAGCAAGGAACGAAGTGTTCTGGGCCATGGAGACGATCTTGCCCGTGCCCGGTTGCACCGACACCATGGACGCGCCCCACTTGTCGGGGTTGGCGCCTGCAGCCGCATCGGCCTGTTCCTGGGCCGTGGCCTGGGCCTTGGGGTCGAGGGTGGTTGTAATCGTGAGGCCGCCGCCGTAGAGGACATGCTGGCGTTCTTCTTTGTCCGCGCCGTAGGCGGGGTTGTTTTCCAGCAGATGCAGGACGTAGTCGCAGAAGTACGGGGCAGAAGCGGCGTAGGCGCAGCCCTGCTTGGGCTGGGTCACCTTGGGTTCCACCGGCGTGGCCACCGCGGCCTCGTATTCCTCCGCGGTGATCTTTTTCTGGTCCTTCATCAGTCCCAGCACCAGGTCCCGGCGCTGCTTCGACTTTTCCGGATTGGTGATGGGATCAAAGGCGGAGGGGCTGTTCACCAGGCCGGCGAGCAGGGCTGCCTGCGGCAGGGTGAGGTCCTTGGCAGTAGTGCTGAAGAAGTAACGGGATGCCGCTTCGATGCCGTATGCGTCGCGGTTGAAGAACACGATGTTCAGGTAGCCCTCAAGGATCTGGTCCTTGGTGAATTCTTTCTCCAGGGCGATGGAGAGCTTCATTTCGCGGAGTTTGTCGCCAACGCCCTTGTTGACGCCGTTGAGCTTGATCTGGTCCTCTTCGCCGGCGGCTGCGAGGTTGGCGTTCAGGACGTTGTTGACGTACTGCTGCGTGATGGTGGACGCGCCCTGCTTGTTGCCGCGGGCTGTGGCGACCAGCGCGCGGAGGATGCCGGTGGTGTCCACACCGCCGTGCTCGTAGAACCTGCTGTCCTCCACCGCGATGATGGCGTTCTTCATGTTCGGTGAAATCTGGTCCAGCGGAACCTTGGTGCGGTTCTCCGTGTAGACGCTGGCGATCTCGCTGCCGTCCGCAGCCAGGATCCTGGTGGTCTGGCTCGGGGGATCAACCTTCAGTTCGGCGGGAAGGGAATCGAAGAAATTGATGGAACCGCTTGCCGCGCTGCCGGAGACGGCCGCGGCAGGGACCAACAGGCCCGCCACGAGGACACCGCAAATCGCGCTCACACCAAGGAAAAGAAGGATCTTACCCAGTGTGGTGGCAGTGTCGAATAAGGGGTTGTTGCGAGTCGCCATGTTTTCCACTTTACCGGCAAGGGCTACGCTTTCTCTCATGACCAAATGGGAGTACGCGACGATTCCGCTCATCATCCACGCTACAAAGCAGATCCTTGACCAGTGGGGAGAGGACGGCTGGGAGCTCGTCCAGGTAGTCCCCGGACCCGACGGTAACGGCCTTGTCGCCTACCTCAAGAGGGAGAAGCAGTAGCATGAGCACCCCCGCAGAAGCCCAGTCCAGCCCGGCGACGGCGCCGGTTTCCGCCGTCGAGCAGCGCCTCGCGGAACTTGGCCTTGCCCTCCCGGAGGTTGCCGCCCCGGTAGCCTCCTACGTTCCCGCTGTCGTCTCCGGCAGCCACGTCTACACCTCGGGCCAGCTGCCGTTTATTAACGGCAAACTCGAAGCCACGGGCAAGGTTTCGGCAGGAACGGAAGGGTTCGCCGACGAGCCCACGGTTTCCCCGGAGGACGCCCAACGCTACGCGGCAGTGTGCGCCGTCAACGCCCTTGCTGCCGTCAAGAGCGTCATCGGTGACCTTGACCGCATCACGCGGATCGTCAAAGTTGTGGGATTCGTCGCCTCGGATCCCTCCTTCACGGGCCAGCCCGCCGTCGTCAACGGCGCCTCGGAACTGCTGGGCCGCGTCCTTGGCGACGCCGGGCAGCACGCGCGGTCCGCCGTCGGCGTTGCCGTACTTCCACTCGACTCTCCCGTAGAGGTCGAGTTGATCGCCGAATTCAGCTAAGACCGGACACTTCCCTTGCCGCACCTCGCACGACGCCTTTTTGCACTGCCCCAGGATCTGGAAGGGGCAGCACAAAGCTGGCTCGAACACGGCGAGCGGACCCCCAGGGCCGCCCGCTACGCATCATCCGTAGTCCTCCTGCGCGATTCACCCACCGGTTTGGAGACGTGGCTGGGTTACCGGCCCGGCTCCTCGCCGCTGGGGGTCCTCGCGTTCCCCGGCGGGTCTCTTGACCCGTCCGACGACGAGCCCATGGGTTGGCTGGGCCCGTCGCCGCAGCATTGGGCTGAGCAAATGGGAACGGGCGACGTCGGGCTGGCGCGCCGCCATGTGGTGGGGGCCATCCGGGAACTCTTCGAGGAAACCGGCATCCTGCTGGCTGGTCCCGATATGTCCAATACGGTCGAAGCCACGTCAACGTCCGAATGGATGCGGGCCCGCGTGGCCGTCGCGGACCAGGAAAAGACGCTTGCCCAGGTCCTGGGCAAGCGCGGACTTTCCCTCCGCACCGACCTGCTGAAGTCCCTGGTCAACTGGCGCAGCCCCGACTTTGCGCACCGCCGGTTCGATACCCGGTACTTTGCGGCCACCCAGCCGCTTGGCCAGGAGCCGTCGCTGCTTGAGGGCAAAGGCGTGTGGGGCCGATGGGTCAACGCGGCGCAGGTGGTGCAGGAACGGAACACCAGCAATCTTGGGGACGAGGCAGGCCAGGAGAACACCGTGGGCCGCCCCTTGGGCGAACTGCTCGTGCCGGGCTCGGAAATCATGCTGGAAAAGATGGCGACGGCCAACGGCTGCATCGCTTATTTGAGCTACAAGCGGAAGCACCACGTATACCAGCCAACGCTGGTCGAAGAAGACGGCAGGCTCATGCTTGAAGTCGAGGCGGCCAAGACCGTGGCGGGGGATCACCAGCGCGAACGCTGACGCCGCCCGCTTGAGCTCGTGAGTGTGACGGCTCCGCCGCGGGAAACAAAAAGGCCGCCCTTCGGGGCGGCCTTTTGCTTGGTCCTAGCGGGAGCGCTGGCGGAGGCGCTGCATGTCCAGGATGACCACGGCGCGGGCCTCGAGCCGGAGCCAGCCGCGCTGGACGAACTCGGCCAAGGCCTTGTTGACGGTTTCGCGGGAAGCACCCACCAGCTGGGCCAGTTCTTCCTGCGTGAGCTCGTGCGCCACCAGGACGCCGTCGGTGGCCGGGCGGCCGAAGCGGTCGGCAAGGTCCAGCAGGGCCTTGGCCACGCGGCCCGGGACATCCGAGAAGACGAGGTCCGACAGGGAGTCGTTGGTGCGGCGCAGGCGGCGGGCAAGGGCCTGCAGCAGCTGGGCCGAAACCTCGGGGCGGGTGCGCAGCAATGCGTTCAGGCTCTCGTTCTTGAGCCCGGCGAGCCGGGTTTCGGACACCGCGGTGGCGGTGGCCGTGCGCGGGCTGGGGTCGAACAGGGCCATCTCGCCGAAGAGCTCACCCGGGCCGAGGATGGCCAGGAGGGACTCGCGGCCGTCCGGGGACGTGCGGCCGAGCTTCACCTTGCCGGAGACGATGAAGTACAGCTGGTCACCCTGGTCGCCTTCGCGGAACACTGATGCGCCGCGGGATAGGTCCACCTCGGTGAGCTCGTCCGTCAGCAGCCGGAATGCGTCGTCGTCGAGCGTGGCGAAAAGGGGTGCTCGGCGCAGTACCTCGATGTCCATGAAATCTCCTGAGTAAAAGTATCGGCTGTGGGCGCTTTTGCCATTGTTTCAGAATTTTCAAGGTTCTGTGACGAACTTGGCATGGGAAACACGGGCAGGCCGCCCGCAGCCGGCCTTCCGCAGACCGCGGCAGCCCACAGAAGATTGTCAGCGTCCGCCACTAGAATGGGGGTTCAACTGTAAATAAGGAGCCTTTGTGGTCGGCCTGACTGTCCTGGACATTGTCCTGATCCTGGCGCTGCTGTCATACCTGATCTACGGCCTCCGCAATGGGTTCCTGGTCACCGTCGGCGGCCTTGTGGGCTTTGCCGCCGGCGCCATCGCCGCGTTCTTTGCCGTCCCCCTGGTCAGCACTTTCGTTGAGGACTCCGGGTGGAGGCTCACCGCCATCATCGCTGCCGCCGTCGTCCTGATGGCGCTGGGGCACGGCCTGGGAACCATGGTGGGGCGCCAGCTTCGCGGAGTGGTGCGGATCCGGCCGCTGCGGGCGGTGGACCGGCTGGTGGGCGGGGCGCTGAACCTTGTGGTCTCCGCCCTGGTGATGTCAATGCTGGCGTTCAGCGTCAGTTCACTCGGCGTGCCCGTTGTGTCCCAGCAGTTGGCCGAATCCAAGGTAATCCGCTTCATCGACGGGTTGACGCCCACGCCGGTCAAGGCCACCATGGCGGAGCTGCGGTCCACGGTGATCGGCAATGGCATCCCCACCTTGCTGGAAGGGCTCGACCAGGGCCAGGCAGTCCAGGTGCCGAACACCAGCACGAACACGCCGGCGCTTAACAAGGCTGCCCAGTCCGTCCTGAGGATCGCCGGCACTGCCTATGAGTGCGGTCAGAACCAGACCGGCAGCGGGTTCGTCGTCTCAGAGGACCGCGTGGTCACCAACGCGCATGTGGTGGCTGGCGTGTCGCAGCCGGTGGTGGAAATGCCCGACGGCGGCGCGATGCCCGGCAGGGTGGTCTACTTCGACACGCGTCGCGACCTTGCGGTCCTGGCCGTGGACAACCTGCCCTCGCAGCCGCTGCAGTTGAGCCGCGACCTGCCCGGCGGAAGCCAGGCCGCGTTCGCCGGGTACCCGCACGGCGGCCCGTTCCAGTCCAAGCCGGCCACCGTCCAGGACATTGCCACCGTCCTGGTTCCCGACATCTACGGCAACAATCCCTCCCCGGAGGACATCTACCGCCTTGCCGGTGACGTCCAGCCGGGAAATTCGGGGGGCCCGCTGCTCACCACTGACGGCCAGGTGGCAGGGGTGGTCTTCGCCAAGGCAACCTCGGACGCCGAGGTAGGGTTCGCCATCACCATGGGTGACCTGGACCCGGTAGCCGAGCAGGCGCCGTCGCTGTCCTCGCCGGTTTCCTCGGGGCAATGCATCAAGAAGTAGCCTCTTCCGGCTACAGGACCTCCGCCAGGTAGTCGATGGCGAGCTTGTAGCCAAACACTCCCGCACCCACAATCACTGCCGCGCAGACCGGGGACAGGTAGGAGTGGTGCCGGAATTCCTCCCGCTGGTGCACGTTGGTGATGTGGACCTCGACGGCGGGAAGCTGCACGGCTGCCAGGGCGTCACGAAGTGCCACGGAGGTGTGCGTGAAGGCGCCCGCGTTCAGGACGATTCCCACGGCGGTGCCGCGTGCTGCGTGGATGGCGTCCAGCAGGACGCCTTCATGGTTGGACTGGACGCACTCCACGGCGAATCCGTGGTCCTTCCCGGTGGCCGCAGCCAGCTGTTCGACGTCGGCAAGGGTGGAGGTGCCGTACTTTTCCGGCTCCCGCGTACCCAGCAGGTTCAGGTTGGGGCCATTGATGACCAGGATGGTGCCGCGGCCGGCTTCGACAGTGGAGGAGGCTTCAGTCATGCCTGCAAATCTATCGGTTGGCGCAGCCCGCCGCGCATTCTTACGTCCGGATGCGCGGCGGGCGGGCCAATGGCTGTTTAGAGGGCCGTCGCCTTCAGCAGCAGTGCATGCTCGGGGTTCAGCACCGGCATCGGCAGCCCTACCTCCGCCAGGAAACGGCCGTTGGCAACGGCTCCGCCGGCAAGCCACGCCGGCGGTTGCGCCTGCGTGAAGGTGTGCGCGTAGTCGGCGTCCTCCTGGACGGGGGCGAGGACCTCAACCCGGTAATTCCGCTCCGGCGCCAGGCCGGGGAGGCCCATGCGTCCGGGCTGCTCCGCGGCAGAGGTGCGCGTGCCCACAACGGCGAACAGGGCCGCCGTCGTGCTGTCCGCGATGGACCCGTCCGCCACCACGCCGTGCAGCAGGAAGGCATCATCGGCGACGTCCGCGTGGACCCGGCGGCCGCTGTGGATCAGGTCCCGGTGTTCCTTGTACAGGCCCACGACGCGCCGAAGTTCGTCGCGCTCCTTGCCCTGGACGCTCCGGACGTCCCACTCCATGCCAAAGTGGCCGAACAGGGCGGTGATGGCCCGGAAGGACAGGTCGTGCGTGCGGGCGGTGGTGTGCGACGTGGTGGGACCGATGTGGCTGCCCACCAGCTCGGGCGGGACCACCGCGCCGGTCCAGCGCTGGATGGCCTGCCGTTCCAGCGCGTCGTTGCAGTCCGAGGCCCAGATCCGGTCCGTCCGCTCCAGGATGCCCAGGTCCACGCGCGCGCCGCCGGAGGAGCAGCTTTCAATCTCGACGCCGGGGTGTGCCTTGCGGAGCTCGTCGAACAACCGGTACGCGGCGAGGGTCTGCGCGTGGACGGAAGGTGCGCCGGCGTGGCCGTGTTCCACGAGGTCGCGGTTCTGGTCCCACTTCAGGTAGCTGATGTTGTTGCCGGACAGGAGCGCGTCGATCCGGTCGTAGATGTACTGCCATGCGTCGGGGTTCACCAGGTCGATGACGTGCTGGTTGCGCCATTCCAGGGGCAGCCGGCCGCCGTCCTTGTGTGCCTTTGCCGACGGGCCCACGATCCAGTCAGGGTGGGCACGGGCGATGTCCGAGTCAAGGTTGACCATCTCCGGTTCCACCCACAGCCCGAACTCCATGCCGCGGGAGGTGACAGCGTCGATGAGGGGGGCCAGGCCATCGGGCCACAGGGTTTCGTCCACGTACCAGTCGCCCAAACCTGCGTGGTCGTCCCGGCGGCCGCGGAACCATCCGTCGTCGAGCACGAAGCGCTCCACGCCGAGGTCGGCGGCCGATTCCGCCAGTTCGGTCAGGATGTCCAGGTTGTGGTTGAAGTAGACGGCCTCCCAGACGTTGAGGACGACGGGCCGCGGCTTGCCTGCGGGCAGGCCGGTGGACGCGGCGGGCAGGACGTGGTGGGGCCGGGAGCGGAACCAGCTGTAGAACGCCTCGGTAATGCCGTCCAGGCCGCGGTCGGAGTAGGCGGCGAACAACGCGGGGGTGGTGTAGTTGGCGCCAGGGTCCAGGATGACTTCGGCGGGGCCCAGCAGCTCGGAACCGCCGATCATGGTCCGGCCGTCGCCGATGGTGTCGGCGAACTGTTCATGGTTGCCACTCCAGGCCAGGTGGGTGGCCCACACCCTGCCGCGCCGGTTGCCGAAGCCCTTGGTGCCGGCGGCGAACAGCAGGGAGGAGTCGTGGCCGGTGCGGCCGTGCCGGCCGGTGCGAACCCATGTCCCCTGCTGGATGGGGCGGCGCTGGGGGTGCCGCTCGCGGCACCAGCGCCCGGTCAGGTCAAGGAGTTCGACGGCGTCCGGTGCCACGGGCAGGACGGTCGCCAGCTCGTCCACCTGGAAAGGCGTGGTTCCCTCATTGGTGATGGTGTGGCGCAGTTCCAGCAGGCCGCCCGCATGAAGCGCCAGGGACGTTGCGACGCTCAGGCCCGTGTCGCCGTCGGCCTGCACGATGGTGGCGCAGGATCCTTCGGTGCTGACGGAGGTGACGCGGAGGCGGGAGGAGAAGTCAAGGCCGGCGCCGCTGTCCGTGATCCTGTGGCCACGCAGGGCCGGGCGCCCGCGCCAGGCCGAGGAAGCCTGGGGGAGGAGGCCCGCGGGAACGCGGACGTCGATCGACGAGGGCGGCACCGCAGCCGTGAGGATGGCCAGGTCCGGCAGGTCTGCGCCCAGCTCGGTGCCCCAGTGGATGACTTCGGCCTCTCCGCTGTCGAAGCTGATCACCAGGCTGGTGCCGGCGGAACGGAGGTGCAAGGGATCCATAGGAAGTCTCTTTCAGTGTTCAGGGATTGCGTCGTCACGAACGCGCAAAAGGAAAATCACGGGAAGGGGAGGCCGGGTGCCGCCGCCGCGAGGAGGGGACGGCGGCACCCGGCCGGGGGGGGGGGGCCACAAAACCACCACCGAGCGGGGGGTTATGTTAGATGGGCGTGTGAGGGGAGGTGGCGGGCGGGTGGGGGGCCGCCAGTGGTTTTGAATAATG
>NZ_JAUSTB010000024.1:0-26350 GCF_030812615.1 Pseudarthrobacter niigatensis
TGGCGCATCAAGGTCGGCGACGGCTGGAACGTCATGACCGCCATCAGCGCAGCAGGAGACCTCACCGGAGACGGCAAACCCGACCTCGTCGCCCGTGACACCAACGGCACCCTCTGGACCTACCCGGGCCAAGGCAACGGCCTCTTCGGCTGGCGCATCAACGTGGGCCCCGGCTGGAACGTCATGACCGCCATCAGCTAGGGACCGGTCACATTCATCACCAGACGGAGTCGCCGCGCAGGACAGCGTCGCTGCCGCCGTCCACGTAGACAATCTGCCCGCACAGGTGGGTGTTTTCGGCGCTGTTGAGCCACGCCAGCAGGCGTGCGACGACGATGGGTTCGGCGATGCCGTTCAGCGGCATCGGGACCACTTTCAGCAGCGACTCCCGCTCCTGTTCAGTGTCGATCAGGTCTGCGGTCATGGGCGTGGCGATCACACCGGGTGCCACGGCGTTCAGCGGGATCCCGGCACCGGCCCACTCTGCAGTGGCAGCCTTCCGGCGGACCCACCGGGACAGCGCCACCTTGGTGGACGCGTAAATAAGTTGCCCGGTGGTGGACGGTTCCTTGGCCAAAACCTGGGCGCGGTCCATGGCTGCCGGCTCGTCCCCGTCAGTCAGCAGCGCTACGAGCTCATCGTCGCTGGCCATGAGGGCCGCCATGGAGGACACCACAACGGCGCGGGGTGCCTCCGAGCCGGCCAGCAACGGCCTGAGCCCTTCGATCGAGGCGACGGTACCGAAAAAGTTCACGGCCACCGTGGCCGGAGCCGGTATGGCGAGGCCGGCCACTGCATAGACGGCATCAATCCTGCCGCCGCTGACCTCCCGCACCGCGTCCACCAAGGCACCGCGGCCCTCCGCGGTGGAGAGGTCGGCCACTACTTCGGCGTCGTGGAGATCCACGCCGATCACTCGTTCGCCCCGTTGTTCGAGCAGTTCCTTGGTTGCCTTGCCGATCCCGGAGGCGGCGCCGGTGATGACGGAAGTACGGGGCATGGTGTCTTCTTTCGCTGGCTGGGCGGGGTCGGGGGGTCGGTGCCAACGATGCCCGGCGGCCCCCAGCGGAACCAGAGTCCAAAGGCCCGTGAGCACCCAGCCGCAAACTAACAACCCTTGTCACACCGTTAACCACTCATTCATATCCTCCTCAAAACCTGTACAACGGCTGGAAATACCGTGGGAGCCATGGACAACATCTCCCGCAGAACCCTCATCTCCGCCGGCCTCGGGGCCGGGTTGGTCGCAGCCCTCCCTGGTACCGCCGTCGCGGTTTCCACCGCGGACGACGCCGGCCTCCGCGCCGATCCCTTCATGCTCGGCATCGCCTCGGGCGAGCCGTGGCCGGACGGCTTCGTGCTCTGGACACGCCTGGCGCTCAACCCCGTGGCGGAGGACGGGCTGGGCGGTATGCCGTCCCGCCCGGTCGCCGTGCAGTGGGAAGTGGCCGAGGACCAGGGCATGCGCAACGTGGTGGCCCGCGGCGTCGAGCAGGCCCGGATCGAAACCGCGCACTCGGTGCACGTGGAGCTGCGCGGGTTGAAAGCGGGCCGCGAGTACTTCTACCGGTTCCGCGCCGGCAGGCACCTGAGCCAGGTGGGACGCACCCTGACCAGCCCGGCGCTGCACGAGACGCCCGCCGCACTGGCCATGGCGTTCGCCAGCTGTGCCCAATACGAGCACGGCTACTTCACCGCCTACCGCCGCCTCGCGGAGGACCACCCGGACCTGGTGCTGCACCTTGGCGACTACCTCTACGAATACAAGAAGGGCGGCTACGTGATTGGCGGCGGCAACCCGCGCGACCACGAGGGCCCGGAGACCGTCACACTGGAGACTTACCGGCAGCGGCACGCCCAGTACAAGGCCGACGCCGACCTGCAGGCCGCGCACGCCATCGCACCCTGGGCAGTGGTCTGGGATGACCACGAGGTGGACAACAACTGGGCGGACGACGTGCCGGAGAACAGTGACGCCGGCCAGCTCAATGACAGCGTGGAGCATTTCCGCGAGCGCCGCGCCGCCGCGTTCCAGGCCTACTACGAGAACATGCCGCTGCGTCCGTCGTCGCTGCCGGCAGGCCCGGACATGAAGATCTACCGCAGGATCCAGTGGGGCCAGCTGGCCAACTTCCACATGATGGATACGCGGCAGTACCGCGACGATCAGCTGGCCGGTGACGGCTGGAAGAAGAACGTGGCTGAACGGCTGGCGGAGGACCGGACCATCACCGGCGCCGAGCAGGAGAAGTGGCTGCTGGATGGATTCAGGAACTCCACCCAGCGCTGGGACATCCTGGGCCAGCAGGTCTTCTTCGCCGAGCGCGACCGGAACAAGGCGCCGGAGATCGACGACGTGTCCATGGACGGGTGGGATGGGTATGCCTCTTCCCGCCGCCGCATCACCCAGGGGTGGGTGGACGCGAACGTCCGGAACGCCGTCGTGCTCACCGGCGACGTGCACCGCAACTGGGCCAATGACGTCAAAGTGGACTACAAGGACCCGGCTTCCCCGGTAGTGGGGTCGGAGCTGGTGTGCACCTCCATCACGTCCACCGGCGACGGCAACGGCTCCACTGCCGACCCCGTCATGGCCTGGAACCCGCACCTGAAGTTCTACAACGACAACCGCGGTTACGTGAACACGCGCATCACCAGGGACGCCATGACCGCGGACTTCAGGGTGCTGGACCATGTCACGACGCCTGGTGCGCCGGCGTCCACCAAGGCCTCCTTCGAGATCCGCGACGGCGTCCCGGGGCTGCAGCCGCGGGCCTGACCTTCGGCGGGGGTGAACGCGGCCAGGCCTACTTCACGGCGTTGGCCGCGGTCACCCGCGGACGCTGATGAGCCGCGCTCCCGATTACGGTGCCCCGCGGCTCCCCGAGTCCGTGCTGGACCCTGTGGTCGCCGTGAAGTTCCAGTCGAAGGATCCGTCCGAGTGCAGCGTCAACTGGAGGAAGCCCCGGCTGTCGCTGAACCGTTTTGCGATGTAGGACGGGCGGCGGCCGATGAAGGGGCGGGTATCGATGCCGCCGGTGGAAACCTGGAAGGCCGTCATGCCGTCGTCGACGCATTTGTCGGCATTGTTCACCGGGCAGGACCGCTCGTAGTTGTGCTGCGAGGCCGAGAGGGTCAGGCGGACGCGGTACTTCCACATCACGTCGATCCACGGCTTGTTGTCTTCGGTGCGGCCGTGTTCGCTGGTGTCCGATGTGAAATACGGCTCGTGGTAGACCACTGCCAGGTGCTGGCCGGCTGCCTGGGCTGCCGAGAGATCCTTGTCCAGCCAGTCCGTCGCGGCCTTGGCTTCCGTGGTTTCGTACCGCCACAACGCGGAGGACAGGAAGGCGAAATGCCACTGCCCAAAGTCCTTCGAGTACGGCTGGCCGTTCGGGACGAACCCGCGTTCCTGGTTGATCGCGGCCTTGTCCGTTGAGCCCGGGCACTGGCCGTTCATGAAGTTGTCCAGGTCTTCGTTGCGGCCCGGTTCCCAGTCGTGGTTGGGGGCGGACACCCAGTACATCTTGGGCAGCGTGCCGCCCCAGAGCGGTTTCCAGTAGTTCACGTAGTCGTCGCAGCGGGCGGTGCTGTACTGGAAGTCGCCCAGGCCCAGGAACGCGTCGATTTCGTTGTTCGCGGCAAGCCGGGCGATGGCCGCGCCGTTGCGGCCGGAGGGGCTGTCCGGGTCGGTATTCCCCTCGGGGTTCATGTCGCCGACGGCCGCGATGTGCACGTCAGGCAGGGGTGAAGGCTGGTCCGGAGGTTTCGGTCCGCCGGTGCACCCCGCGGCAGCGAGCGACAGGAAGGCCGCGGCCGTTGCCGCTGCGCGCCGCCAGCGTTTGGAACGAGGGAGCGTTGGCTGCATCCCCTGACCTCCCATCTCTTCCTTGGCTTATCTTCCGCCCCACAGGCCACACCTGAACAGGGCTTGCCGGAAGCAACTTCGGATAACGCGTCGCTCCCCCCTCGATATGTTCGTTATTCGAACATTTGTACGTTTAATGAACTTCTTGGTAGCCTCCCATCAGTAAGCATGCCGTGGATCACTCCCCCTGGTGACAAGGCTCTCAGCCCGCATGCATCCCGGCTTCCCTGATCAATGAGGATTTCATGACCACTTCCCCCTCCACCCGCGCGTCCCGGTGGCCGGTCTGGCTCTGCTGGCTGGCCATGGTCTTGGACGGCTTTGACCTGGTGGTGCTTGGCACCGTCATCCCTACGCTCATCAAGACCGGCGAGCTTGGCTTCGACGCGGTCGGCGCCACTTTGGCTGCCACAATCTCCCTGGTCGGCGTGGGTCTGGGCGCCCTCTTCATCGCCCCGTTGTCGGACCGGTTCGGGCACCGCAAGCTGCTGGTTGCCTGTGTCCTGTGGTTCTCCATCTTCACGATCGCGGTCATCTGGGCCCCCAACGTGGCAGTGTTCAGCACTTTCCGGCTGCTGGCCGGCCTGGGGCTGGGTGCCTGCCTTCCGGTCGCCCTGGCCTACATGAACGATTACGCACCTGCCGGTTCCGCCGGCAAGTCCACCACCCGGACCATGACCGGCTACCACGCAGGCGCTGTGGCCACGGCTTTCCTGGCACTGATGGTCATCCCGGACTGGCGCACCATGTTCGTGGTGGGCGGCATTGCCGGCCTGGCGCTGGTGCCGCTCCTCTGGTTCAAACTCCCCGAGACCCTGCCGGCAGAACGGGACGCCAAGAGGCAGGAGCAGGGCAGTGTCCGGGACCTGGCGAAGAAGCCGTACCCGCTGGTGGCGCTGGCCATCGCTGCGGCCTCGTTCATGGGGCTCCTGCTGGTCTACGGCCTGAACACCTGGCTCCCGCAACTCATGGCTTCCGCGGGCTATCCCGTCAGCGCCGGCATATCACTGCTCCTGGTCCTGAATCTCGGCGCCGTTGCCGGCCTTATCATCGCCGGCATCCTGGCGGACAAGCACGGAACCAAGCGGATCGTGCTGCTCTGGTTTGGCCTGTCGGCCGCGTGCCTTGCCCTCCTCAGCGTCAAGGTTGACAACGCCATCCTGCTGAACGCGCTCGTCTTCATCACAGGGGTGTTCGTCTTCAGTTCCCAGGTGCTCGTGTACGCCTGGGTCAGCCAACTCTTCCCGGCGCGGCTGCGCGCCACGGCCCTCGGCTTCGCCGCCGGCGTGGGCCGCGTGGGCGCCATCGCCGGACCTGCCGTGACCGGCGGCCTGGTTGCCGCCGGCATCGCCTACCCGTGGGGCTTCTACGCGTTCGCCGCCGCCGGCGCCCTGGCCGTCGTCGCGCTCGTGACGGTACCGCAGGTCATTTCCGCGCGGAACCCGGTCCAGGAGCACGCCGGCTAAGCAAACGCAGCCCGGAGCTTCAGACCCCAACGACGGCGGGTGGCCGGCTTTTCGAAGCCGGCCACCCGTCGTCGTACTGCTGGTTATTGTGCGCCTGGTGCGCTAGAGGCAGACGGGCTGGAATGCCGGGTCTGCCGGACCGGTCGGCTGGGCCAGGGCGTTGCCTACCAACTGGTGGACCACAGGATCATTGGGCGTTTGGTCGTGTTCAATGACGTCCGCGGGGCACTTGTCCTGGATGGTGATGTTGGTGACCTGCCGGGCGGAGCCGCTGAGGTATTGGCTGTTGTACGGGACGACCACCTCGTCATGGGTGGTGGAAATGACCGTGTAGGCGGGGCCGGCGACAGTATCGCCGATGGAGTTGAGCTCCTGCATGAAGGGCGATCCCGCCTGCTGGTCCGCGCAGGCCGCACAGCCGGCTGCGGTGTAATCGGGCGTGGGCACCATGTCCGGCGGCGGAAGGATCACGCCTTCCGTGCCGTGGTTGGACGGCGCGATGCCGACAAGCTGGTGGACGTACTTGGCGCCGCCCAGGAAGCCCATGTAGTACCGGGGCATCATGCCGCCCTGGCTGTGGCCCACCAGGTCCACCTGCTTGGCGCCCGTGGCGGAGCGGACGGCGTCAACGAACGGTGCGAGTTCCTTTGCGGAATCCTTGACCGGAGCCGTGGCATAAATACCGTTGGTTGCCCCGTAGTTCAGGGCGAAGACGCAGTACCCCTGGCTCTTGAGGTAGGGCGACATGGTGGACCAGTTCTTCTCCATGCTCTCGAAGGTTCCCGGAACCAGGACCACCGGATACGGATGTGCCGCTGACGGTTTGCAGGTCCAGTCGTTGGCCCCGGGCGGGGAGACGTCGACCGCCTGGGCGGGAGCGGCCACCAGGGATGAGGCCAGGAGTGCCGCGGCGGCAACTGACAGGGCTCGGCTTAGGAATGACATGGAAACCTCTTCGTTTGTCTGTCTCTGGAGCGGCCGCTGCTGATGGTCTTGGGGGTGCCCATCAGTTCCGGCCGTAGTTTTCCATGCTGGCAGCAGCCGGCACTCCTTCGCAGCGAAAGTGCACGAACGTGCGGGGAAAAGGCGGGATCACCAGCACGGGATTCCACTGTGAATGTGACCTGAAGCACTCGCGTTGTTACTGGTGAGTAGCACTTTTTGGCTCTTCATGCGCGTGGACGCCGCTCAGCAGCGGCTGCACAAACGTGCATTTGGGGCCGCGGGCCGAGAACGCCGGAACGGTGCCAGCTCGCCGTTCATTTCCGGCGGGCTGGCACCATTCCGGCGACGTCGGCAGAGCCCGCGCCCATCAATCGCAGCGCTCCCACCCGGCGTGCCGCCGTCGTTGGTCCTCCTCGGCTGCCGCGTCCTGTGGGGCGGACCCTTGAGCTTTTCCTGCATTGTTTGCGGCTGGGCGCGGGGATACCATGCTCGCGGGGAGGGGCCTGGTCTCGCACGACGAAAGGGGCCATCCCCATGACCGATTTCTTCACGATGCAGCCCGGTGAGACCGCCGCTCCCGTGCCGCCCGGGCCGGTCCTCTGCACCGGGACCGCGGCCATGCGCCGCATTCACCGGTTCTTCCTGTGGGCCTACGCCGAGGCCCCGGGCCTGGTGCGGTCCGTCGCTGCGGGGGATGCGGCCCGCGCCGCGTACGTTGGGGAAGTGTTGGGAAACTTCGACATGGTGCTGCACGTCCATCACGAGGGTGAGGACCTGCTGATGTATCCGCCGCTGGAGCAGCGCGCCCCCGGCTGCGTCCTGCACATCGCGCAGATGCTCGAGCACCACCGGCAGGTCACCCAGCGACTGGAGCGGATCGAGCCGGTGCGGCTGCGGTGGATGCGGACAGTGGACGACGCCGACGCATCAGAGCTTGCCGCGCTGTACGAGGACCTGAAGGCGGTCCTGGACGTGCACCTGCGCCGCGAGGTCACCGAGGTCATGCCTGTGGTGGACCGGGTGATGACCGAAAAGGAAGCCGCGGCGGTGGGACAGCACGGGATCGACAAGCTCGACAAGAAGTTCATGGTGGCCTACCTTGGCATGGTGCTGGCCACGAACCCGCCGGCGGACCGCGTAGAGCTGTTCAAGGAAATCCCGCCGCCTGTCCGCCTCGCCTACAAGCTGGTGGGGCGGCGGATGTACCGGAAGCAGTACGCCACGCTGTTCCCCGGTCGGCCGGTCCCGGAGACGCTGTAACGCTGGTCCAGGGCTGGGGGGACCGGCGCGGCACGCCTTGGCCACGCCCAGGCGGACCCCGGAAGCCATCGTCG
Source organism: Pseudarthrobacter niigatensis (assembly GCF_030812615.1). Classification (NCBI taxonomy): domain Bacteria; kingdom Bacillati; phylum Actinomycetota; class Actinomycetes; order Micrococcales; family Micrococcaceae; genus Pseudarthrobacter; species Pseudarthrobacter niigatensis. The sequence goes on from NZ_JAUSTB010000024.1 coordinate 7,614, forward strand.
AGGGAGGTGGGCGCCGCGAGGTCGGGCGGCAGGCAGGGGCCGATGCTACGATTGCTACGGAGGTTTGCCATGACAACGATCCCCCATCGTGAGCTGCGCAACCAAAGCAGCAAGATCCTGGAGCGGGTGAAAAACGGTGAAATCATCGACGTCACGAACAACGGTGAAGTTGCCGCTACGCTGATACCGCCCGCAGCTTCACCCTTTGAGCGTTTACTCCGATCGGGTGGTGTCCGGGCGTCCCGGGGCCCCGTTGATTTCCGATCGATCCCCCGGGCAACGCTCGCCACCGGCACCGCCGAAATTCTCGACGATCTGCGCGGCGACCGTTGATCCTTTACGTGGACACCTCGGCTGCCCTCAAGCTCGTGGTTGAGGAAGCCGAGTCCGGCCCAACTGCGGAATTCCTGACGGCGTCGGCCGCACAGGGCGCCCTCCTGGTTGCCTCGATGCTTCTCTTCACGGAACTCCATTGCGCGGCCAACCGCCGGGGCCTGCCGCCGGAATTGGTCAACACCGTACTGGCCGGCATCAACCTCGTGGACCTGGTTCGCTCCGACCTCACCTATGCCGCTGCACTGCCGGGTAGGTTGCGGAGTGCCGACGCGATTCATCTCGCAGCCGCGATAAGGCTTGAGGTCGATGAGTTGGTGGCCTTCGACAAGGAGCTCCTGAGTGCGGCAACCGCGGCAGGGCTAAGAAGTCACAGCCCGGGCGCCGAACCCCACTAGCTTGGGCTGGTAGGGACACCACTCCCCAGCTGCGCGTCAGACCCAGGCGGATCTGGGTGCGTGAGTCCGCCTCGGCGTCATTGCCGGCTGGTGCGGCATTGACGAGCAGGCGGGCTCGCCTCGGGAGAGTTGAACCACGACGGCGGCAGCATCCGCTCACGTGCGCCGTCGCCTTGGCTGAGGTGCCAGGGTTTCCGCCCAGCACACAGCGGGTACGCTGCTTCTACAGCGAACGAAACCACTAACCAAACGGAGGGCCACCCATGCACGCCGTGCTCGAATACACCTACGCCGACAACTACCTTGAGTCCCGCGAACAGTACCGCGCAGACCACCTGAAGGCAGGGTGGGAAGCAGTGGAACGCGGCGAGCTCCTGCTCGGCGGAGCAGTTGGCGAAGACCCCTTCAAAGGGCTGCTCATCTTCACCGGCGGGAACCCGCTCGAGGCCGCCAAGGCGTTTGCCACCGCAGACCCCTACGTCATCAACGGCGTCGTGACGTCATGGACCGCGAACCCGTGGACCACAGTTTTAGGCAACGAAGCCGCCTCACCGGTCCACCCCTAGTCCTCCGGGTGCTACAGGGCCTGAACCTACTCGGCGATGTCCTCGGCCCACAGCTCCGGCTTGTCGGACTGGAACGAGCGCATCATGTCCACGCAACGCTGATCATCCAGGACCACCACCTCAACCCCGCGTGCGCGCAGGAGGTCCAGTTCGCCGTCGAACGTCTGTGCTTCCCCCACTACCACGCGGGGGATCTTGAACTGGATGATGGTTCCCGCGCACATGGCACACGCGGCCAGGGTGGTGTAGAGCGTGGTGTCCCGGTAGCTCTTCTGCCGGCCGGCGGCGCGGAGTGCGGACATCTCGCCGTGCGCGATCGGATCGGCGTTCTGGACCCGTTCGTTGTGTCCGCTCGCGAACACCACGCCGCCCCGCGCGATTGCAGCCCCGATGGGGATGCCACCCTCGGCCAGGCTCTTCTGTGCGGCCTGGTAGGCAGCCTCGAATGCCTGAAGATCGTTGCTGTCCAGTGCCGGCGCGGCGGATTCGTGCTGTTCGTGGGTCATGGCGGCTTTAGGACCTTACGTCGTCGTGGTCGGTGATGGACTCGGCGATCCGTTTGATTGCCGCGAGTGTTTCCGGGATGCCGTCCAGCGCCTGCTGCGTGCGGTCGGCGATCTGGGCGTCAGCGTCAGCGCCGTATTTTTCCCGGAACATGGCTATCCCCTCGGGAAGGAATTCCCAGGACTCGGTTAGGACGGTTCCGGCAGCTGCCGGGGAGAGGGTGAACCCCCAGCGGACGTATTTGCCGCCCACCACCCAGGCGAACTCGCGTCCGCGGTCGGCTGCCACTACCTGCGAGCGGGTTTCCCACATCCGGTGCGGGAGCTCGTTCCGCCCGGTGAACCATGCGCCGGGCTGGCCGGCGTCTGCCTCGTCGTCCCACCAGCACGCCTTGCAGACCGGGCTCCACTCACCGGTGCGGGTGACGTCGGAGACCAGGTCGAAGAGGGTCTCGGCGGATGCGTTGACCGTGACGGAGTCCTGGTGTTGGCGGATGCTGCTCTGGTTCATGGCTCCATCCTTGCAGACACCCACTTCTCCTGCCGTTGGCTGCGCACCAGGAACTGTTCCTGAGCCGGGATGGGCTCCGGCGCGGAATCTCTGCAAAAACTGAGCTCAACCTGATCATCCGCCGCCGGCCGGCCTATACGATTTCCTGGACACCCGGGACCACGGGATCCGAGCGACCAAAATTGGGGGAATCAATGCAGGAACTGGGCCGGATTTATTGGACCCGGCAGGGGCTTCGCCTGGCGTATTCGGCGGTACTTATTTGGCTCGCCGTCGCAGTGATGTCGGCGCTCATGGCAAAGGCGACGCCGACAGCTGGACCGGGTCCGGCTTCGGCCGCTGGGGTGTTGCGCGGCCTGTTTGACGGAGTCGTCGCCGCGGTCACTGTGCCTGGCGTCGCCGCAGTGGTTCTGGGCATTGCCGCAGCGGTCATGACGAGCCGCGATGTCCGACGCCGCGACCCGGTACGCCGCTTCACCCGCCAGCAGCGCCGCGAAGGGATGGCGCGGGCTAACGGGCTGTGCGAGTTGGAAGCCGGCTTGGGGCGCCGCTGCGGCCGCCCGGCAGAGCATGGCGACCACTTCTACCCGTGGTCCAAGGGCGGCTCCACCAGTCTCCAGAACTTCGTTGCCGCGTGCGCCAGGTGCAACCGCGCCAAGCGGGCGAGGATCCCGTCTCCGGGCCAGCAGCGCCGGATGGAACGACGACGGCGTGACTACCTTCCGCCGTCGGCCTCGGTCAGCGTGGGCGAGCGTCAGCCGCTGCCCTGAGCATGGGACCGGAGCGGGAGCTTCCGGTCAGTCAGCTTCGGCTGAGGTGTTTGGCCTGGTTTGTGGTTTGTTCTCCCCAGCCTTGGTGAGCGTGAAGATCCCGTAGCGCATGGCACCGGTGCGGTAGGCCAGGATCAGGCGGGGAATGCCGGGAAACGAGTTGCGGTTGCGGGACCGAAGGGCAAGCCGGCGCATCTCGGGATCCACGAGCAGGGCCTTCACCAGCCGGCGAGCGCAGATCGGCCAGGTGCGGGCGACCCGGTGGCTGACATCCTCATAGCCGCTGACCGTAAAGCCCGCGTCCGTTGCCATCGCCTCATACTCCTCACGCGTGCCCATCGAGGGCAGGCGCCCCTCGCGGCAGATCGGCTCGAGCAGGTGGCGGACCTTCCACCCGCGGGCGCCGGTCTCGGCGAGCCACGCGCAGATGACGAACCGGCCGCTGGGTGCCAGCACGCGGTGCGTCTCGGCGAAAAACCGGGGCTTGTCCACCATGTGCTCGCTGGACTCGATGGCCCACGCGGCGTCGGCCGAGGCGTCGGCCAGCCCGTTGGCGAGCCAGTCGCGGACCCGGATGTCCACGCCGGCGACGGGGTGCGCGGCGGCGTAGTGGGCCTGCTCGGCGGACAGCGTGAAGCCGGTGACGCTGACCCCGCGCGTCACCGCGAGCCGCCGTGCCGTGGAGCCATAACCGCAGCCGATATCAACGCCTTCCTGGCCCGGCAACAGTCCCAGCCGGTCGCCAACAGTATCCACCAGCGCCTCGACGGCCTGGGCAGGTGTCTCGCGGCCCGTCGTCCACAGCCCGTGGTGGACATGCTCGCCCCACACCCGGCGATAGATGGGATCGAGCTCGTCGTAGTGATCCGCCACCGCCTCGGCGTCCTGGGAGATATCGGGGACGATCACGCCCCGACCCTACAACGGAGCATCAGGGCGAAGGAAGGGTCAACAACCTGTTGCCCCGACAACCCTGCAGGCGTTCACCCTCCCGTGCGCCCAGTCGGTCCCGATGGCGCCAACTGCGTCGGTGCTGGATTCCACCTTGGCGCGGATGTCTGAGGGGGTGCCTCCGGGGTTGGTGCTGCGGGCGAGCGCGGCGACTGCAGCAACAATCGGTGAGGCCATCGAGGTGCCGCTGCCGATGTCGTACCCCTGGGAACGGTTGTACTCCCGGGCGAGGACGAACTTGTGGTTGGGGAAGGTGGAGTAGACGCTGACCCCCGGCGCTGCCACATCCACCCAGGCACCGTAGGTGGAGAACGACGCCTTCGTGTCGTTGTTGTCCGTTGCCCCCACGGCAATGACGTTCGGGTAGGCTCCCGGGTAGTTCATGCTGGTGTTCCCGCCGTTGCCGGCTGCAGCAACCATTACCACGCCCGCGTTCCAGGCGTTGTTGACCGCAGTTTCCAGGGTGGTTGACGCGCCGACAGCCAGGCTCATGTTGATGACCTGGGCGCCATTCTTGACGGCCCAGTTGATGCCGTTCGCAAGGCCTGAGCTGGACCCTGCTCCGGTGTCGCTGAGGATTTTGCCGGCCAGGATGCTGCATCCCGGGCACACTCCGGCCACGCCAATGCCGTTGTTGGCGGTGGCCGCGACGATCCCGGCGACGTGTGTTCCGTGCCCGTAGTTGTCGTCGTTGCTTCTGGACGTGGTGTAGTTGACCCGTGCCACCACCTTCGGGGTGATGTCGGGGTTGTCCAGGGCGACGCCGGAATCGAGGACAGCCACCTTGATTCCCGTGCCGGTGGTGACGGTCCAGGCTTCCACGGCGTCCACATCGGCGTCCGCCCTGCCCGCGGGAACCGTCACCGTACCGTCGGTGTTCGTGAACGATTGTCCTGTGTTTTGCAGCGCGTACTGGCGGGGAAAGTAGGTGTCGTCCGAGGCCGGGGTGACCACGTAGTCCGGTTCGGCATACTCCACCACCGGGTTCCGGGACAGGGCCTCGACGAGCTGCAGCTCCTTCCCTGCCGGCACGGTAATCAGGTGCGCGCCGGTGCTGCCGACGTCGGGCCCGTCGGTCAGCCCGTGCGATCTGAGGGCGCCCGCAGCGGCGGCATTGTCGCGGAACTTAACCAGGATCTGCCCTGCCGTGATCGCCGGCGTGGGTGCGGCGTTGCCCGGGACCACCGCGCCCAGCAGGCTGCCAATAACCAGGAGAAGGGTGGCGAAGCTCGCCAGCACAAGCTTTTTCATGGGGCTATCTTCCGCGCACACGGCACGGGTGGATAGGGGGAAAGGCCCTTGATAAGTTTCCGGCCCGCGCGGGGGGTGGCAGGCAGGGCAGGGCAGGACGGACGACGGCGGCACGTGCGTCCCGCCGTCGTCCGTCCACCGGTCCCTACCAGTTCGTCGTTGACACGCTGGGGTGAAGGTTGTCGGGGGTGTCGCTTAGAGTAAAAGCCGACGACGTGACGCACCAAACACGGGACCCCAATGGACTTCTACTCCATCAATTCCCTGCGGGAGAACCATGCAGGCTGGTCACTGCTCCGTGCCCAGAATGCGCCGCTGGCACTGACGTTTTTCATGGCCGCCTTCACGGGTCCGAACCAGCGCAACCTGGGCCGGCAGGAGTTGATCGACGTCCTGGACGACGTGCTGTTCGGCCTCCGCGACAGCGAAGGCGGGGACAGGTTTCCCCGTCCCGCAGGCGAATACCTTGATGACTGGGCGGCCGACGACCGCCAATGGCTGAGGAAGTACTACGTTTCCGGCGAGGACGAACCCCATTACGATCTCACGGCGGCTGCGGAGGACGTGGTCCGCTGGGTGGAGAACCTGCGCGGGCGGGACTTCGTCGCAACCCAATCCAGGCTCACCAGCATCTTCGCCGTACTGAAACAGCTGGTGCAGCAGTCCGAGACGGACCCGGAGGTGCGGCTCGCAGAGCTGCAGCGTCAGCGGGACGGGATCGACGCCGAGATGCAGCGGATCCGCGATGGCAACATCCGCGTTATGACCGGCCCGGAAGCATTGGACCACTTCCAGCAGCTCACGGCCCTGGCCAGGGACCTGCTCTCCGACTTCCGCGAGGTGGAGCAGAACTTCCGCAAACTGGACCGACAGGTCCGCGAGCAGATCGCGACGTGGGACGGCAGCCAGGGTGAACTGCTGGAGTCGATTTTCGACAACCAGCAGGACATCAGCAGTTCCCTCCAGGGGCGCACATTCCAGGGGTTCTGGGACTACCTGATGTCTCCCCAGCTCCGCACCGAGCTGCAGGACCTGCTTCAGCGTGCCACCCGGATCGAAGCCCTGGCCAACGCGGAGAGCCTGAACGCGCTGGCCAACCTCCACCAGGACTGGCTTCCCGCCGTTGAACAGACCCAAGCAACGGTCCGACAGCTATCCCAACAAATGCGCCGGCTCCTGGACGACAAGGTGTTCCTGGAGAACAAACGCATCATGCAGCTGATCCGCCACATCGAATCCGGCGCATTGGGCACCCGGGAGGCACCGCCGTCGGGTGCCTTTATGGAAATTGACGCACCATCCGTGGACGTGGTGCTTCCCTTTGAACGGCCCCTTTATGAGCCCAGCCGCAAAGTGCTGGTGGACGATGCCGTGGAAACGGCCGACGACGCCGACGTGGACGCCTCGGCCCTGTTCGGCCAGTTCTTCGTGGACAAGGAACGCCTGCAGGCCAACATTGACGCCATTCTGGCCGGGACCGAGCAGGCCACCCTCGCCGAAGTCACGGCAGCGTACCCCCTCTCCCAAGGCTTGGCGGAGGTGGTGGCGTACTACCAGCTGGCCACCGAATCGGACTGGGCCACCATCAACCCGGAGCAGTCCCAGCGCCTGTCCTGGCAGCTGCCGGACGGCTCCATCCGCGAAGCCACCATCGAACAGATCATTTTCGGAAGGCCGGCATGAACGTCCCAGCCACAGCTGACAGTGAAGCCCGCACGCCTGAGGAGCTTCCGGCCGTCGTCACCCGGCTCTTCAAGGGCGTGCTGTACTCGGAGAACGACGAGAAGCTGTGGCAGTCCCTGCTCGGGCTGACCTCGCACGTGCGCGACTACGTGGCGGTGCTGGGCCTGGACCTGTTGCTGGACGAGTCTGAGGGGTACGCGTTCCTGCGGTCCAAGGATGATCCGGACGGCACGCTCCCCCGGCTCATTGCCCGCCGCTCCCTGACCTTCAACGTCAGCCTGCTGCTGGCCCTGCTTCGCCGGCGCATGATGGAGTTCGACATCAACAGCAGCGAGGTCCGGCTGATCATGAGCGAGCAGGAAATCGCGGACATGGTCTCGGTGTTCCTGCCCGAATCCAGCAACGAGGCCCGCGTCCTGGACCGGCTGGGGGCTGACATCAAGAAAGTGGTGGAGCTCGGTTTCCTGCGCAAGCTCAGGGGGCAGGCGGACACGTACGAGGTGGCCCGGATCCTGAAGGCGTACGTGGATGCGCAGTGGCTGGAAGAGTTCGACGCACGGCTGGACGACTACCGCCGGACGCTCGCCGGCGAGCCGCCCGCCTCTGCGGAGCCGGCCAGGGCAACCGACGCCGCACGCACAATTGGGGAGGACCAGTGACCGCGGACTTGGGCACGGACCTGCAGGAGAGCTTGTTCAGTCTGGATGAAACAGCTGCCGACGGCGGCACTCCCCCGGGCTTCCGGCTGCACCGCCTGGAGCTGCTCAACTGGGGCACCTTCCATCAGGGGGTGCGCACGTTCCGGCTGGACGGGGCGAACAGCCTGCTCACCGGCGACATCGGTTCGGGGAAGTCCACGGTGGTGGATGCGATCACCACGCTGCTGCTTCCGGCGCACAAAATCGAGTACAACAAGGCCGCGGGGGCGCAGAAGAAGGAACGTTCCCTGATGTCGTACGTCCGGGGCTTCCATAAGAGTGCCCGGAGCGCCGCCGGGGAGTACTCCAAACCGGTGGCGCTGCGCGGTTCGGGCCAGCTGACGGTGGTGCTGGGCGTCTTCCATAACGCTGTGCTGGGGAAGTGGGTCACGCTTGGCATCACGCTGTGGGCCACGCAGGAGGCGGGGCAGCCCAACCGGTTCTACTCGCTGGCGGAGGCGGACCAGACGATTGCAGCGGACTTCAGCAATTTCGGCCAGGACCCGCTGAAGCTGAAGAAGAAGCTCCGTGCGGCCGGGGCATCGGTTCATGATTCGTTCGAGCCGTACTCGGCCGCGTTCAAGCGCCAGTTCGGGATCAGCGGCAACCAGGCCATGGAGCTGTTCCACCGCACGGTGTCCATGAAGCAGGTGGAGAACATCACCTCGTTCGTCCGCGGCAACATGCTGGAGGAGGACGACGTGGCCGCCCGGATCACCAACCTGATCCACCATTTCGACGACCTGAAGAAGGCCCACGACGCCGTCCTCCGGGCCAAAGACCAGATCGCCCTGCTGACACCCATCAAGGAGGGCGCCGCACTCCATGCCGGGCTGACCGCCGACTACGAGCTGGCGCGCAAACAACGCGACCAGCTGCATCCGTGGTTCACAGACCGAAAACTGCAGCTGAGCCTGGAGCACCAGGCCGAGTTGGATCGCACGGGCGTGCGGCTGCAGGAGGATTCGGACCGGCTGACCCGTGAGATCAAGCAACTGCGCCGGGACCTGGCCGGGGTGGAGGAGGACGTCCGCACCAACGGCGGCGGACGGCTCGCCGCGATCGACGCCGAACTTGCCGCTTTGGCCGCCAAGTCCGCCGAGCAGAAACAGCGGTTCGAGGCCTACTCGGCCGCGGCATCGGACCTTGGCCTGCAGTCCCCCGAGGACCGTGTCCTGTTCGACGCGAACCGGGCGGGGTTCGCCGGGGTGGAACGGGACTTGGCCGCGCGCACCGAGGCGCTGCATGAAGAGCGCACCAGGCTGTCCATCCAGCAGGCAGGGCTTGAGGCCAGGTCCGGGGAGATCAAAGCCGAGCTCACCAGCCTGCAGGCCCGGCGCAACCTGATTCCGCTCCCCCAGCTGGATATCCGCCGCCGGCTCTGCGAAGGCACCGGGATCACGGACAGCGACCTGCCGTACGTGGGCGAGCTGCTCAAGGTCCGCGAGGGCGAGGCCGGCTGGGAGGGCGCCGCCGAGCGGACCCTCCACGGGTTCGCCCTCTCGCTCCTGGTCCCGGCAGAGCACTACGCTGCGGTCAGCAGCTGGGTGGACGCAAACAACCTGCGGGGCCGCCTGGTGTACCTGAGAATCGGGGAGTCCTACTCGCCCAGGGCCGCCGAGCCGGGCACGCTGGCGGCGAAGATCGCCATCAAACAGGGCACCCCGTTCCGGGACTTCCTGCAGGACGAGCTCAGCAGCCGGTTCGATTACTTCTGCTGCGAGAACCTTGCCGATTTCCGCCGCTACCCGAAGGCGCTGACGGCCAACGGCCAGCTCAAAGGCGGGCGGGGCCGGCATGAGAAGGACGACCGCAAGGATCTGGCGGACCGGCTCAACTACGTGCTGGGCTGGGACAACCATGACAAGATCGCCGGGTTCCGCGCCGACCTGGACGAAGTGCAGGGCCAGCTGAAGGTAGTGGCCGGGCAGCTTGACCGGGTCAATGGGGAGCTGGGGGCGCTGGGCCGGAGGAACCGGCAGCTCGGTGTGGTGGGTTCCGTCACGGAATTCGGCGAGATCAGCTGGCAAGCGACGGCGCGCAGCATCGAGGACCTGAAGGCGGAAAAGCGGGCCCTGGAGACCACCAGCGACCTCCTGCAGCAGCTCATGAACAAGCAACAACAGGTCACGGCGGAGCTGGAGCGGCTGGAGGACAAGGCTGGCAAGCTCCGCGAGCGCTTGGGCGCAAACGAGAAGGACGCCAGGGACATCGCCGAGGCAATAGAGGAGTGCCGGGCCGTCCTGGTTGACATGCCGATGACTGACGACACTGGGGTGCTGGCCGCCGTCGAACGCCTCACCGCAACAACGCTGGGGGACAAACCGCTCACCTACAAGAACACTGCCGCCGTGGAAAGCACCGTGCGGAACGGATTGACGGACACCATCGACGCGCTGTCCAAGAGGATCGCCCGTGCAGCGGAGAGCACCGTCACCAAGATGGCGGACTTCCGAAACAAGTACCCGAACGAAACCACCGACTTCGACGCCTCGCTGGAGGCCGCGGCGGACTACAACCGGCTGCTGGAGCAGCTGGTTGGCAACGACCTGCCCCGGTTCGAGAACCAGTTCAAGGACCTGCTGAACCAAAACACCATCCGCGAGGTGGTGGCGTTCAATGCGTTCCTGGACAGCCGGCGGCAGAACATCATTGAGCGTATCGGCGAGATCAACCAGTCCCTGGCCGGTATTCCGTACAACACGGGCCGGCACATCCAGCTGGAGCACCAGGCCACATCGGACCAGGACGTGCGTGAGTTCGGCAGCGACCTGCGGGCGTGCTCGGAGGGGACCATCGGTGGGACCGATCAGTACTCCGAGCAGAAGTACCTGCAGGTGGAGAGGCTGATTGACAGGTTCCGCGGCCGGGAAGGACTGACTGACCTCGACCGGAAATGGACGGCGAAAGTGACCGACGTGCGGAACTGGTTCACGTTCTCGGCATCGGAGAAGTGGACGGAGACCGGCGAGGAATACGAGCACTTCACGGATTCGGGCGGCAAGTCCGGCGGTCAGAAGGAGAAGCTGGCGTACACCATCCTGGCGGCGGCCCTGGCGTTCCAGTTCGGGCTGGGGTCCGGCAAGGGAGCGGGCAGGAATGCCGGCAGCGGCAGGAGCTTCCGGTTCGTGGTGATTGACGAGGCGTTCGGCCGTGGCTCGGACGAGTCCGCCCGGTATGGGCTGGAGCTGTTCCAGCGGATGAGGCTGCAACTGCTGATCGTCACTCCCCTGCAGAAGATCCACGTCATCGAGCCCTTCGTCTCGCACGTGGGGTTTGTAGCGAACATCAACGGTGACGATTCCCAGCTGCGCAACATGACCATCCAGGAGTACCGCGAGGAGAAGGACCGGCGTGGCCACTAAGGCGTGGACCACGCTGGCGGACCTGAGGGCCCTGTCGCTGAAGGCGTGGAGCAGCGGTTCACTCCTCCGGGAGCTGCTGGAGCCCAGCGGACTGTACCCCCGGCGTCGTCCTTTGAAGCGTCCGACGGCGGCAGAACTGCTCAGCGATTACGCGGCGGTCCGCGCGTGGGCAGCTGAGCTTTTTTCCGGGGCAGGTGCCTACTCTTTGGAAACGGTAGAGACCGGGCGACGGACTGTGGGGGCCAATTCCCTTCCCGGCGCGGCTGTATTTGCCACTGTTGAGGACGAGATCGGCTTTGTTGGGAAGGCGCGGGAGGTCGGCGTCTTCCGGTCTCTGGCCGAGGGCCTGGCCGGACTGGATCCCCAGCTGGTGGACTGGGCAGCGAGGCGGCCGATGAAGCTCCTCGAACTGGGCCCGGCGGCCGTGACTGCGGCGCGCGTAGCGTTGTGGCTGCGGGACAACCCGGCGCCCGGTATCTACGTCCGCCAGTTGGGCCTGCCCGGGGTGCACACGAAGTTCATCGAGCGGCACCGGCAGGTTATTGACCAAATGCTGGCAACCGTCGAGCCTTCTTCCCGCGATCATGAAATGTCCGCAGCTGACGACGAGCTGGAGTCCTCGAATCATGATGCGGGACTCGAAGACAGCGCGGGAAGGACACCTGCGGCGAGATTCGCACGACGGCACGGGTTCCTGCACCCTCCGGAGTTTGTGAGATTTCGTCTGCTGGATCCTGAAATTGACCAGTTCGGTGGGGCGCGGGACATCACATTGACAGCCGAAGCGTTCGGCGGGTTGCGGCTGCCGGTGGATACCGTCATCGCAACGGAAAACCAGGTCAATTTCCTGGCGCTTCCCGACCGTCCAGGGACGCTGGCACTTTTTGGGGGCGGGTACGGATTCTCTTCCCTGCGGGACGCCGCCTGGCTCCGTTACTGCCGGGTTCTCTACTGGGGCGACATTGACACCCACGGCTTCCGGATCCTCGACCAGCTCCGGGCAGTCCATCCGCACGTGGAGAGTGTACTGATGGATGAGCGCACCCTACTTGCACACAGGGATGCTTGGGGTAAAGAGGAGACGCCCTCGAGGGCGGCGCTTGCGAGGCTGACGGCGGCAGAAGCGGCGCTCTACGAATCCCTGGGGAACAGCACCTATGGCTCGAATATCCGTCTGGAGCAGGAGCTGATCAACTGGTCCTGGGCGCTCAAAGAGCTGAGGGCCTGAGTCCTTATCCCGATTACCGGGCCACGCCGAGAAAAGACAGCGAGCGACTGCTCCACAGCCACCATCGTTTCCGAATTCGTAGCGGCTCACGCCGGCCAGTCTTCTGAATCTGCTCGACGAAATCCTGGTCGTCTGTAATGCGGTCGGTGGCTGCGACGGCGCGCGCCTGGCGCTGGGTTGGAGCACGGGGCCTTCCACCAGAGCGAAGGGGAAGGGCGACGGCGCCACGTGCGTCCCGCCGTCGTCCTTCCTTCCCTGCCGGGCGTCTGCCCGCCAGAACCTACGGGTGCACCAGCACCTTCACCGCGGTGTCCTTGTGGTTGATGAGCGTGTCGAAGCCCTGCTCCACCAGGTCCTCCAGCGCGATCCGGCCGGTGATGAACGGCTTGAGGTCCACCTTGCCCGCCTGCACCATCTTGATCACGGCCGGGTGGTCGCGGACGTAGGCGATGGTGCCGCGCAGGTCGATTTCCTTGAGGACCAACTTCTGCATGTCGATGGTGGCCGGCGCGCCCCAGATGGACACGTTGACCACCACGGCGCCGGGCCGGACGGCGTCGAGCATGGTGTCCAACACGGCGTTCACGCCGGCGCATTCGAAGGCGACGTCGGCCCCCGCCCCGCCGGTGAGCTCCCGCACCCGCGCAGGGACGTCCTCCTTGCTCGGGTCCAGGACGTGGTCCGCGACGCCGCTGGAGGTGGCCTTCTCCTTGCGCGCCTGAGTGAGTTCGCTGATGATCGTGGTCACCCCCATGCCCTTGAGGACCGCGGCGGTGAGCAGGCCAATGGGCCCCGAGCCGCCGACTAATGCCGTGTCGCCCGCCTTCACGCCGCTGCGGGCCACGGCGTGGTGGGCTACGGACAGCGGCTCGATCAGCGCCGCCTCATCGAGCGGAATTTCCCCGATAGGGTGCACCCACCGCTGGTCCACCACGATCTTCTCGCTCAGCCCTCCCCCGCCGCCGGACAGCCCGATGAAGCCCATCTGCCGGCACAGGTGGTAGCTGCCCGCCTGGCACATGTCGCAGGTGCCGTCCACAAAATAGGGTTCGACGACGAAGTTGTCCCCCTTCGCCAGGCCCGTCACCCCTTGACCCACCTCGGAGACAGTCCCGGAGAATTCGTGCCCCAGGGTCACCGGGGATTCCTCGTGCGAGAGTGGGTGCGGATGGCCCGGTGCCGGGCAAAAGATGGGCCCTTCCAGGTACTCATGCAGGTCGGTGCCGCAGATGCCGCACCACGCGACGTCGATCTTCACCGCCCCGGCGCAGAGTTCCGGCTCCGGGATGTCCTCGATGCGGATGTCCTTGCGGGCGTGGAATCGTGCTGCCTTCATGATGGCTCTTCCTTTAGCGGGTGTGGTGGCTGGACTGCAGTTCGTACACCGGCGTCTCCAGCCCCTCCATCCGGGCCTTGAGCTGCAGGGCCAGGTAGGAGGAGTAGTGCCGGCTCTGGTGCAGGTTGCCGCCGTGGATCCAGAGGTTGCCGATCCTCGCCTCAGACCAGTCCGCCCCTCTGAAAACTCCAGCCGGTCCGCCGGCCGCAGCACCTCGGTGGTCACGTGCAAGAGGTTGAGCGGCGGGGAACCGTCGGCGGCGAAGGGTTCCAGGGCCGGCTCCGGGGCGTCTCGCATTGTCTTCTTGCGCTCGCTGACCGAGGCGACGCGGGAGCGGATGAGGCTTGCACCTGCAACAGAACAAGGCTGGTATGGCAGAGTAACCGTAGACGGTCGGGAGCGTCCCGCCATCACGGAAGGACGGGACTTGTATCCAAAGCTCTTCGTATCGGCTCCCCAGGATGCAGACGTTCGGAGGCTCCTCTCTGCACTCAGGGAGCGGGGAAATGACGTGGTCACGTGGGCGGACGTTGCTCCATTCGAGGAAAACGTGCAAGAAAGCCTCAAGGAGGCCATAAATACGGCAGACGTCGTCATTGCGGTGTTGGGCGCGCGGAATAACCTAGCGCCAGGTATTGAAGCCGGCATAGCAGTTGCTTTAGGCAAAAAGCTAGTTGTAGTCGCTGATAAGGGCGTGCCCGTACCCACAACTCTATCCAGTGCGCTACTAGTGCGTGGCAAGCCGGGAGACATTGACGCTATCCGATACGCTCTGGACGAGATCGACCGCAGACCTGCACTCGAACGTCCCCGAATTTCAATGTCTGCAGCGAAACGGGAAACGCTCGGGGCTGATTCGGACATACTGGTCCTCCAGTTGAATCAAGCCCAGACAAAGGATGAGGAAGCCCTCCGTATTCTGACCACTGCAATCGAAGCTTCAGGTGCACTTGCCGTGCAAAATCCAAAAGCCGATTCCGGTTTTGATTTGGGGGTTTGGTCTGACGAACTGAGTTCTATAAATGCAAATCCATTATTGATCGAATTTACCAAATCTTTCGATGCGTTCAAACGAAAAACAATACTCGCTCGGTTGCGGGAAAATCCAGTCGCCCAGACGGCATTAGTCGTATACATGCAGGACGCTGGAGGTGTGCGGGATAGTAAACGGCCGTACACTCGTTCCGACTTCCCCATTCTAGCGATATCCGCTCAAGATTTTCTTGCACAACTAAAAGTTTCTACATTTTCGGAAGTAGTTAGACGACTTCGTAACCGAAGCGTGCACGGGGTCTGATCATGCAAACATTTGACCCGCTTCATGTAGCAACTCTGTTTTCCCTCGGTGATCAAGCTTTAACGAACGTTGTTAAGGGAAAGGCTTTAGAGGATCTAATCGCCTATCTCTTCGAATGCGTCCCTGGTGTTACCGTTTCAGCAAGAAACACGATGAACGCGTTCAGCGCAGAAGAAATCGATGTGGCCTTCTGGAACGAGGGGGAGCCTGCTGGCTTACGCCTGTTCGACCATATCCTGCTGGTGGAATGCAAGAACTGGTCTGGTCCTGTTGGCTATCCGGAATTGGCCATTTTCAATGATAAACTGCAAAGTCGAGGCCGCCCCATGGGAATTCTCGTTGCCGCCCATGGCATTACGGGACAATCGACAGCCTTAACAGCAGCTCATAGTGTGATTGCTAGGGCCCTTTCTGAAGGAAGAGAGCTCATTGTTCTCACGAGGGCCGAGATCGAGAATTTACGGGAGATCGATCAGCTTGTGAAACTCTTGAAGCGCAAGCGCGCGCAGCTTGCTGTTTCGGGCACCATCTACCTCGATTGATCAGAGTGTGCCGTCACTCAGAGGACCAGGTCCTCGCGAAAATGGGGTAGCCGCTCGCCTCAAGTGCAAGATTCCATCTTGCTCGAATCGTCAGCGCCCACAGTGGGTCTACACCGTGGGCAAATGCGATGTGACCATCAATGAAGCGCACAAACGATAGAAGCGAACGGAAGTTCCGACTACGGGCGTGGGCTTGAAGTGTGAACTTCTCGACGCCGCGGACGTGGCCAGAAAGACGCCGCCTGAACTCTGGAAGAAGGCGTACACTCTCGTCATCAACGAGCAGGCCCAGAACGATATGCCGGGCTCCGGGTGGCACCACCCTAGTCTTCTTGGCGTTAATTTTGAATCCGGCGTTGACGACCGCCTTCTCTACGGCTCTGGTGAGCGCGGAAGAATGTGCACGGTTCCAATTACCGCCCGTTGAAAACGTCAAATCATCCGAGTAACGCGTGTAAACAAGTTCTGAATTAGCTGCGATAGCTGACAGTTGATCGTCGAGCTTTCTTGTAGCCGTATTGGCGAGCGCACCACTTGTGGGCGCTCCTTGCGGGAGCACACCGTGCTTTCCCGCCGCGTATGCGGGGATTGCCGAATACCGCTCACGAATAGAACCTAGTGGATGCTGAGGGAAACCTGGAAGCATTCGGGTACATAGCCTGGCCAACTCCAGCGCTACGAGGTTGTTGTAGCCCCCTTCACGGAAAATCTTGAATACCGAGATTTCGTCTATTGACCCGAAATAGTTTTGTAGATCAAACTTCACCATCCATCGCACACCTACGTGCTGGTGAGCACAATCCACGATCGACACGCCTTTGCGGTAGGCAAAGCTAGAAGAGTGAAAACCGACATGGCCAAGCGCGTTATCAAGAATCCACCTCTGCACACCTGCCAGGACAGGTTCTGGTGCTGAAATGTGTCGGCGGCCCCCCGACCTTTTTGGCCTGGAGATGTCAGCGTAGGGATCGTACGTGCGCTGGACAATGCGACGTAGATACGTTCCTGAACAACCCGTTAGCCTCGCAAGGTGATTCAAACTAAGAACGGGGTGAGAACCCCTTGATCGAATGATATTCATCTGCTGCTGTGCAGCTGAAATAACACCAAGGGGAACGCCCAATTCGGTTCCGACCTTTTTGTAAAGATGAGGGAGCATGTTGGGCGTCTACTTTGATTTATTCGCGCAGGGACTTTGCGTCGTCGTCCCAGGCCACGTCACGATCAGAGGACGACGCAAACTCTCAACGTAGCGTCCGCTCGTCCGACGATTGCAAGTAACCTGCAACCCCGGGCCCAAGGACCCGATCGTGTCAGCACAACGTGCCGACTCCTCTAGATGCACCGTCCGCTCCCTCATCTTAGGGACTCAGGATAATACGCATCAAAAGATGGCTCGAGCATCGCCACGGACTTTCTGGGCTTCCGTTTTGCCATTGCCAGCTCTTGCAGTCCCAAAGGAGTTGCCCTGTTTCTGTCATCGAGCAAGGCTGATGATTGAAGAAAGGCTACGAGCGAATGAGCTTCCTCAGCACTGAGGCGCAGTGCACCTGCTATGGAGGCCAGTGATCGACCGCGGCGGGAAGCTAACCCCAAAATCATCAGCAGGGATACCTGTTCCCTGCTCCTGTCGACTAGGTTCATCGATTCGAGGAGTCGCGGCTGCCCAGACTCAGCGAGAATGATATCTCGACGGGCCCGGGGGGAATATCCGACGATCTTGTCAAGAAGGTCGGAGGGCATGACTCTTTCGTCGAAAAAGGGCAACCAGCCACCGCCCGTTTGTCGAAGGATGACGGGCAAGTTATTCGGCACGGTGGAATCAGTGGCGAACACTCCTCGGCTGCCCATGAAACCGTACGCTTGGTTTTTTCTGTTGGGTAACGCGTACTCCTTGCATAGACGGTCGATAATTTGTCGCTCCATCTCGGACCAGCCCGATGACGAGAAGGATGGTGCCAACATCTCAAAGGAGAAAGAGTCAACGTATTTATCACGACTGACATTGTGCACAGCTATCTCAGAAGCTGCGAAGGCAACCGCATGAATCTTGATAAGGCGACCGGAACGCCAACTACGTATTGTCGGGTTACGTGCCAAGGCCCGAGCATAGTTGATTATCTGCTTACCAGAACCTGCGTAGTCCGACAGTAAGACTATCGAACGGCACTGAGAGTCTCTCAGTAGTTGCAAGGATGAAGCGGGGTGAAGCCAAATATCCTGATGTGCAGGTTTTACACCCGCAAGGTCGCGCACCACGCTGCCCAGAAATGCTTCGCTGCCAGGCGTTACAGGAAGCAGTGCGCCCGGGTCGAAATCGACATATGCGGTCTTTAATTTCCGTTCTGAAAATGATCCAGTGTGGGGCTTCGTCTCGAACTCATTCAGTTTTCTCGGAATTAGTAATACTGCAGGAAAGTCTAAGGCTCGGTCCTCTTGTAAACCGGCTAGCTTTTGCCGGAAAAACGGACGCATCTGCTGCGGCCCGCAAACTACGAGGCTGTCGAGAAGCAGCTTCGCGTAGGGACGGTCGAGTGGTGCGAAGTTTGTAAGCCACTGCTTGCCCCGGTTTGAACTGCTGGGACTTATCAACGCAGACTACGAAGGTCGGTGGAACTCGTCATCCGGACACAGTACCTACTACACATCGTCTCGCATGCACGCCACACCCCTGAAGCAGTCGTGTGGTGTGACCTCAAGACTGAAAGCCGTCGCTGCCAATCCAGTACGTTAAGTATTAAGGACCCCTCCCAGCATGGCTAAGGACGACGGCCGACGAACCGCTTACAGGCAAGCTGGCACACGGGTGGTCATAGACTTTACCCGTATCACTACTTCAAGGATCACCTACCCAAATGACTGATCAGGAACCTGGGCTCTTCGACCTTCCAAGGGCAGGCATTGCGTCGCCAGCCATCGAAGACGTTCCGATCTCTCCCGAGCAGATCGCGAGCATCCGAAGCGCCTTGGACAAAGCGGGAATCGTTTCCATGGCTGAACGCCAGGAGGTCATTCAAAGCTGCGTCATCCGAAGTATCTCGAACATCAGGGAACTGTATTCACGCGACGTGCGCCAGGTTCTGGCACGCATTGAAGGATGGGGTAGCAAGTCGGAACCTACCTCTGGCTCGGCTTGGGACAATCGTGAAGAAGACACCTGGATCGACAAGCTCTAGGCTGCCCTGGAAGAAACCCTGCAACTCGCCGGTCGCGGGTGGGCTAGACGATATGTAGCAGGAGGTGGCCGGCTTGGGAGGACCACCTGTGGAGCCTCTGGACCCTTCTGGAGGTCCATTGTCGCCGGA
>NZ_JAUSTB010000025.1:0-16370 GCF_030812615.1 Pseudarthrobacter niigatensis
GCGCCGGTCTACTGCGCCGCGTTCACACCCGCCGGGGCGCCCCCCTATACCCCCCCCCCCCCCGCGCGCCCACCCCCGTGCGGCCCGGGGGGCGCCCCCCCGTCGTCCAGCCCGGGGAAGGTCAGTGCTCTGACGCCTTTTCGGATGACTCGATGGCGACTTCCTTGCCGTCGCAGTCAATGAGCTTGCCGTTTTCGAACCGGTCGCCTTCCGCCAGGCACTTGAGGTCCTCCTCGCGGACCACCCGGCCGGTGCCGGCAACAAACACCGATTGGTTCTCCGAGTTGCCGGCCTTCAGGTGGTTGAAGAGCAGGTTCAGCAGGATGGCCATGACGGCGGCCGAGCTGATGCCGGAGTGGAAGATGGTGCTCACCCAGGCGGGGAACTGGTTGTAGAAGGTAGGGGCCGCAATGGGAAGCATGCCGAACCCGATGGAGGTGGCCACGATGATCAGGTTCATGTTGTTCCGGTACTCCACCTTGGCGAGGGTGCGGATGCCGCTCGCGGCCACGGTCCCGAAGAGGACAATCCCGGCGCCACCCAGGACAGCGGTGGGCACGGCCGCCACCACCCGGCCCATGACCGGAAGCAGCCCCAGCAGCACCAGGATGACGCCGCCCGCGGCAACCACATAGCGGCTCTTGATCTTGGTGACGGCCACCAGGCCCACGTTCTGGGCGAAGGCGCTCTGGGTGAACGAACCAAAGATCGGGGCAATCAGGCTGGAGCCCATGTCGGCCCGCAGGCCGGCCGCGATGCGCTTGGAGTCGGTGCGGGTGCCAACGATCTCGCCCACTGCAAGGATGTCCGCCATGGTTTCGGTGAGGATGACCAGGACCACGATCAGCATGGAAATGATGGCGGCAATGTCGAACGTCGGCGTGCCCAGCAGGAACGGTGTGGGGAAAGCGGCAATGGGACCGTTGCCCACCTTGGAGAAATCGGCCATCCCGGTTGCTGCCGCGATCAGGGTTCCCGCCACCATGGCCAGCAGGATGGACAGGCGGGAAATGGTGGCGCTGCCCACCTTGCTCAGGACCAGGACCAGGACCAGGGTGACGGCCGCCAGTCCGATGTTGGCCATGCTGCCGTAGTTCTCCGCCTTGCTGTTCCCGCCCATGGCCCAGTTTGCTGCCACCGGCATGAGGGTCAGCCCAATGGTGGTGATCACCGTGCCCGTTACCACCGGGGGGAAGAACCGGACGATCTTGGAGAAGACTGGTGCGATCAGCAGGCCAACCGCGGCGGAAACCATCACGGCCCCAAACACGGCAGGCAGTCCGCCTCCGTTGGTCACAATCGCGACCATGGTGG
This sequence comes from Pseudarthrobacter niigatensis, assembly GCF_030812615.1. NCBI lineage: Bacteria > Bacillati > Actinomycetota > Actinomycetes > Micrococcales > Micrococcaceae > Pseudarthrobacter > Pseudarthrobacter niigatensis. The sequence goes on from NZ_JAUSTB010000025.1 coordinate 1,315, forward strand.
CCACGCTGGCGAAGGAGACACCCTGGACCAGCGGGAGTTGGGATCCGAAGAACGGGATTCCGACGGTCTGCAGCAGGGTAGCGAGGCCGCCCATGAAGAGGGCTGCCGCAATCAGGACGCCGGTGTCGGAGGACGACAGGCCTGCTGCCTGGCCCACGATCAGCGGGACGGCGATGATGCCGCCGTACATGGTCAGCACGTGCTGGAACCCGTAGGCAAAGCTGCTGCCTATTGACAGCCGTTCGTCTTCGGGGCGTCCCGCTGCGGGGCGCTTGGTCCGTTTCTTGGAGTCGCCGGCGGTCTTGTTCGTACCGGGGGACGGGGCGTTCTTGATGTTCATGGCAGACTTTCCTGGTTCATGGCAGACGTCTTCGTCTGGCTAACTTTGTCTGGCTAACGTCGAAGTTTTAGGGGTGCTGCGGTTTTGCGGAACTGCGGGTTGCGGATGGCCGGGCCGCCGAAACCTCGGTCGCGGCGGGCCGGCCATCCGCACTGGCTCAGCAGAAGCCGGCGATGCCCGTCCATGCGTTCTCGGCGGGAACGGCGTCTTCGCGCAGGACCGTGGCCTCGATCAGGCCGTAGGGACGGTCCGCCGCGAAGAAGACCTCGTTGGGGTTGTCCAGGCCGAACGGTGAGAGGTCCACAAGGAAGTGGTGCTTGTTGGGCATGGAGAACTTGATTTCGTCGATTTCGGGGTGGGCCTCGAGGACCTTGGTTCCCATGTCGAACAGTGTCTGCTGCAGGGCGTGTGAGTAGTTTTCGGTGAAGCCTTCGAGCAGCAGGCTCTTCACGTCGTCGTAGTTCTTGTTGAAATCAAACGACGTGAAGTCGGTGCCGGCCTTGTACCGCCAGCGGGCGGAGACGTCGGTGGCGAGGATCCGGTCGGTGGTTTCCGCCAGGGTGGTGTACTTGTCCTTGGGGTAGCCGACGAAGCCGGACTGGGTGGACTTCAGGACGGTCAGGTCCTTCAGTCCGGAGATAAGGTGCTCGGCAGCGCCGTCGCGGACCAGCACTGCCGTGCGGACTTCCTGGCCGTTGCGGACGAACGAGTGGTCGTGTTCGCTGCCATGGGCCTGGATCCGGTTCCAGCTGTAGGACTCTGCTTCCCAGCGGCCGCCATCAACCCAGCTGAAGCTCGAGGTGAAGTGCTCGCCAAGGCGAAGGAGGAAAGCTTCCGGGGAACCGATGCCCTCGCGGGCGAATGCGTAGACGGTGTTCTTCTGGGTGTCGGTGGGCACAACATGGCTGTTGTCGCCCTCCAGGTGGGCGGCCTCGAAGTCGCCGCGCAGCTGCGAGGTGACGTTGAGGTCTTCAATCTGGTGGCGGTCCGTGTCGCGGGTGATCTTGACGACCCGGACCTCGGCCTTGCCGAACTGGTTGCTGCCGAGAATGATCTTGCTGCTCATGGTCTTTTCCCAACTTCCGGTAAGTGGAACCTAGGTTCCATCACTGAAATTAAGCGCGCGTTTCATGCGCGTTTCCGATGGAGCCGACCCAACAAAAAAGAGCCGGCATCCGTTGATGCCAGCTCATTACGACCCTGCCTGCTGCTCCCAGGTTACGTGACGTGCGCCACGAGTTGCATAACAGCGTACCCCGGCTGCGCGGTGGTGTACATCACAGAATGAAAATTCCATTTGTGACCGGCGGGCTGCCTGCGGTCCCGCCGCTACCTATTGACGGGATGGGATGGCCATCCTAATATTTTCATAAAGCAAAAACTAATTTCCACATTACGAAAAGAGGGGGTCCGATGTACCAGCAGGACAACCAGCCCACGCCCGCAGCGCCGTCCGCAGGAGTGGCTGGACAGGAGTTCTACCTCCCGCTCGGCGGCGGGGTGGATCCCGACCTCTATCTGCCCGAGGACCGCCTGCGCCTCACGGGCCGCCTGTCCAGGTGGGTGCAGTCATTGCGTACTCCGCCGGTGAGGGTGTCCAAGGGCCGCCCCCAAGGCTGAGTGGCCGCTCCTCAGGAACCGGTGCGCCCCGGCCACTGCTTTCCGGCCCAGGGGTCGTAGTCCGCGATGAGCTCCTCCTGCGGCGGCCGGTCGGCCTCGGGGACATGCTGCAGGTTCACCCGCACCCGGTACCAGAGCGAGCTTGAACCACGCATCCCGTCCACCAGGACGTCGGCCGGCTGCAGGGAATCGACGACGGCGGCATGCCGGGCCTTCCATTCGTCGAGCGCCGCCAGCGCTTCGGGCTTTGTCTTGGTCCGGGCCACTTCGATGAGGGGCATCAGCGACTGCCGGCGGCCGGATCCGTTGCCGCTGCGCGGAGCCTTTTCCGCCGGCCCCAGTTCCTTTGCCAGGGCAAGGAGCCCGTCCAGTGACCCCACCGCGCCGTCGATGCCGGCGTGCGGGTCGCCGATTCCTGCATACCGCTCCATCACCGTGGCGACAGTGAACTGTCCGGGCCGGGCGGTGCGCATTTCCTCCCAGGTCAGCGGAGTGGACACCCGGGCGTCCGGCAGGGGCCTGACCGAGTAGGCGGACGCGACCGTGCGGTCCTTGGCGTTTTGGTTGAAGTCCACGAACACGCTCTCGCCGCGCTCCTCTTTCCACCACCGTGCCGTTGCCAGGCCGGGGGCGCGGTTCTCCACCTCCCTCGCGAGGGTCTCCGCGGCCAGCCGGACGTCCCGGTACGACCACTCAGGCGCGATGCGGACCAGGATGTGCAGGCCGCGGGACCCGCTGGTCTTGGGCCATCCCACCAGTCCCGCATCGGCAAGGACCTCCTGCGCCACATAGGCGACGTCGACGATTTGCGTCCAGTCCACACCAGGCATGGGATCAAGGTCCACCCGCAACTCGTCCGGGTGTTCAAGGTCTTCTGCCCGCACCGGGTGGGGGTTCAGGTCAAGGCAGCCGAGATTAACCACCCAGGCAAGTCCTGCCGCATCCCTGATCACCGCTTCCTCGGCCGAAGTCCCTGATGCGTAATGCAGGGTAGTGGTATCGATGAAGGGAGGGTGGTTTTCCGGCACGCGCTTCTGGAAGAACGGTTCTGCATCAATGCCCTTGGGGAACCTCTTGAGCACCATGGGGCGGCCGCCGGCGCCGCGCAGTGCTCCCTCCGAAACCGCGAGGTAGTACCGCACCAGGTCGAGCTTGGTCAGGCCGGCATCCGGGAATACCACCTTGTCCGGACTCGAGATCCGGACTTCGTTGCCTTCAATGTCCAGGACCTCAGCCGGCGTCTTTGACGGAGTCATGCCGTCACGCTAGCAGTTGGCCTTTTGCGCGTCAGCCCTGCAGGGCCGGGGGCGGCCGGCGAGAAGGGGCGTTCCGTGAAGCCGCGGAAACATGGATTTCACATCGCGAAATAAATTTTCCAGAAAACTATGGCGTGGCCCACAAACCGGTGCTAATCTCGATTCTGCCAAAGGCGGGCACCCAAACCCGGGAAGCTATCTACCAGGCGCAACTTAACCTTCACAGCACATGCTGAAGCCTGGTAACCGTTCGCACCTGGTTTTACTGGTCCTGCGCGGCAACAGGCTTCCCGGCAAAAGGAAGTCGCATCATGAGTACCACCGTCACGGCCGAACAGTTTTTGGCCCGCTCCATCCGGCTGGCAACGGCCAACGTCCTGAACAGCGGAGGCCCGTTCGGCGCCATGATCGTCATGGCGGACGGGCAGGCGTTCGACGGCGTCAACCGCGTCACCGCGGACAACGACCCCACCGCACACGCCGAAGTCACCGCCATCCGCACTGCCTGCCGCGAGCTGGGCACCTTCGACCTCAGCGGCGCCACCCTCTACACCAGCTGCGAGCCGTGCCCCATGTGCCTGGCCTCCGCACTCTGGGCCCGGGTCAGCCGCGTGGTCTACGCAGCGGACCGCCACGACGCCGCCTCCGTCGGCTTCGACGACGCTGTGTTCTACGAATACTTCGAAAACCAGGACAGGGATTCCCTGATGCCGGTCTCCAAGCTGGAGCTGGGCGATCCCCAGTCCCCGGCCCCGCTGGAGCCGTTCAGTACCTGGAACACGCTCGAATCCAGGATCGATTACTAGGCGGCAGGAATGACCATCCTGGACCATTCCCACGAGGAGCATTCGGCTCCAACCGCCAGCATCTCCCGGCAGGAGCCGCGCGCGTTGGCGCAGGCCGCAAAAAAGCCCCGGCCGCCTGCACCGGACTCCATCCTTGACCGCTTCTTCCATATCACCCGGCGCGGCTCCACGCTGGCCCGCGAATTCCGGGGCGGCCTGGTCACCTTCTTCACCATGGCGTACATCGTCATCCTGAACCCCCTCATCCTGGGCGGGTTCAGCGCGGACAACGCACCCACCGATGTGGCTGGCGGCTGGCTCTCCGCGTCCCAGGTGGGTGCCGTCACCGGCCTCACCGCCGGCGTCATGACCATCCTCTTCGGACTGATCGCCAACCTGCCGTTCGGCCTCGCTGCCGGCCTGGGCATCAACTCCTTCCTGGCCGTCTCGGTGATCCACGAGGTCACCTGGGCCGAAGCCATGGGCCTGGTGGTCATCAACGGCATCCTGATCGTCCTGTTCGGCGTCACCGGCGCCCGGACCGCCATCTTCCGGGCCGTGCCCAAGGAACTCAAGGCCGCCATCACCGTCGGCATCGGCCTGTTCATCGCCTTCATCGGCTTCGTCGACTCCGGCTTCGTCAGGCCTGCGGCAGGCGGCCCGCCCGTCCAACTGGGCGACGGCGGCTCCATCACCTCCGTGCCCACGCTGGTGTTCGTCGTCGGCCTCCTGGCCATGGGTATTTTGGTGGCGCGCAAGGTGCAGGGCGGCCTGCTCATCGGCATCGTCGGCACCACCGTGCTGGCTGCCGTCGTCGAAGCCGTCCTGAAGCTTGGCCCCGCCAGCTCCACCAACCCCGGCGGCTGGCACCTGAACACCCCTGTCCTGTCCGGCCAGCTGGTCTCCGCACCCGACCTGGGGCTGGTGGGGCACTTCGACCTCTTTGGTTCGTTCAGCCGGATCGGCGGACTTGCGGCCACCATGCTGGTGTTCACGCTGGTGTTCACCAACTTCTTCGACGCCATGGGGACCATGACCGGCCTGGCCAAGAGCGCAGGCGTCGCACACAAGGACGGCACGTTCCCGCGGCTGAAAGCCGCCTTCATCGTCGAAGGCTTCGGCGCCGTGGCGGGCGGAGCAACCTCAGGTTCCTCCAACACGGTGTACATCGACTCCGCGGCAGGGATCGGCGAAGGCGCCCGGACGGGCCTGGCATCGGTGGTCACCGGCCTGCTGTTCCTCGGCTCAATGTTCCTCACCCCGCTCACCAGCGTGGTGCCGCTCGAAGTCGCGGCCGCCGCCCTGGTGGTGGTGGGCGCCATGATGATGGCCCAGATCCGCGAGATCAAGTTCACCAAGTTCACCGTGGCCCTGCCGGCCTTCCTCACCATCGTCACCATGCCGCTGAGCTACTCGATCGCCAACGGCATCGGGGTTGGCTTCGTGAGCTGGGCCGTCATCGGGGCGGCGTCAGGCAAGGCGAAGAAAATCCACCCGCTGATGTGGGTGGTGAGCATCGGGTTCCTGGTGTACTTCGCCCGCGGACCGATCAACCACCTGCTGGGCGGCTGAGCTTGCCCCAGCCACACCGGGGGCCGGGCCAACCCTTGGCCCGGCCCCTGCCAGGACCGACAATGGACACCACCGCCGCGCGGAAGAAGGAGTGCCGCCATGCTTGACCTGATCCCTTCGCTGGGCCCGTGGCTGCATCGGCTTGCAGACGGGCAGTTCGCCGTTGCCACCATCGTGGCGGCGTCCGGTTCCGTGCCCCGGCCGGTGGGAACATCCATGCTGGTCACCGAATCCGGCGAGGTGCTGGGCAGCCTCTCCGGCGGCTGCGTGGAAGGCGCCGTGGTGGTGCTCGCCCAGGAGGCAATGGACGACGGCGTCCCGCGCCACGGGACGTTTGGCTTCAGTTCAGAGGACGCCTTCGCGGCCGGGCTCACCTGCGGGGGAGAACTGGGCATCCACATCCAGCCGGTGCCGGCCGCGGCACCCGGCGAAACCCCGCACCCACTTCGGGCCGCCCTGCTGCAGCTCGCCGGCGTCGGCCCGGCCCACCCCGTGGCGCTGGTTCGGACCCTCGGCGCCGGGGGAGGAGGCGCCGTCGTGGTGCCAGATCCGGGTACCTTCCGGGCGGCTGGCTGTCCGGAGCTGTCAGCTGTGCTTCACGGGGAGGCACTGCTGCATGTGGAATCCCTGGTTCGCAGCGGTGGGGCCGGTGTGGTCCCGTTGGTGCTGGCAGGGCAGTGCCTGCCGGAGCGCGACGGCCACAGCCGGCATCCCGGGGAACCCGCCGTCCTGGTGGAGTCCCGTCTCGCCCCGCCACGCATGCTGGTGTTCGGTGCAAACGACTTCGGGGCCGCGCTGGTCCCCGCCGCCAAGCTGCTGGGCTACCACGTGACCCTCGTTGATGCCCGCCCGGCCTTCGCGTCGCAGCCCAGGTTCGCGGCCGCCGACCAGGTGGTCACTGAGTGGCCGCACCGCTACCTGGCTGCGGAAGCGGCGGCAGGCCGGACGGACAGCCGCACCGTGGCCGCCGTCCTCACCCATGATCCGAAGTTCGACCTCCCCCTGCTGGAAACGGCGCTGGCCCTTGACCTTGCCTACGTGGGCGCCATGGGGTCCCGGCGGAGCCACCTCCAGCGGGTTGACCAGCTCCTCAACGCCGGCGTCGCGCCGGAGCGTATCGCGCAGCTGCATTCGCCCATCGGCCTTGACCTCGGTGCGGTCACTCCGGCCGAAGTGGCGGTGTCCGTCACCGCGGAACTGATCGCCGCCCGCACCCGCGCAGCCAGCTGCCTGCCGCTGCGGGAAACCTCCGGCACCATCCACCACCACCCGGCAGCCCCGGCGCCCACAGACCTTGATACGCAGGAGATCGCATGGACATGAACACCATCGAGGCGGTGGTCCGCACCACCGACCCCGCACAATGGCGCGACGGCGACGCCTGGCTTGCCGGCGGCACGGTCCTCTTCTCCTACGGCAGCTACGCTTTTGGCCCGCAGCCGCTCAAGCGGCTGCTGGACCTCGGGAAGGCCGGCTGGACACCCATCACCGTCACCGGAGACGGGATCGAGCTGGCAGCCACCTGCACCATCGCGCAGCTGTACGCCCTGCCCGGTTCCCCGGAGGGCGCCGGCCGCACATGGCCCGGGCTGGACCTGGTCCGCGCGTGCTGCGATTCCTTCGTGGCGTCCTTCAAGGTGTGGAACATGTCCACCGTGGGCGGCAACCTCTGCACCTCACTGCCCGCCGGTCCCATCATTTCGCTGTGCGCCGGACTGGATGGCGTGGCCACCATCCTCGCGCCAGGCGGTTCCAGCCGCACGGTCCCCGTGGCGGAGTTCGTCACCGGGGATGCGAAAAACTGCCTGGCACCCGGTGAGCTGCTCCGAAGCGTCAACCTGCCGGCGTCGGCCCTGTCCACCCGGGTGGCCTTCCGGCGCCTGTCACTGAGCAACCTGGGCAGGTCCGGGGTTCTGCTCATTGGACGGCTCGACGACGGCACCTCCCTAACCCTGACAGTCACCGCCGCCACCAAGCGGCCGGTCCAGCTGCGCTTCGAGGGAGTGCCGGACGCAGACCGGCTGGCCGCCGTGCTGGACGACGCCATCCCCGCGGAGCTCTACCATGACGACATCCATGGGCTGCCCGCCTGGCGCCGCGACATGACGCACCGGCTGGCCGAGGAAATCCGGGCCGAGTTGTCGGCGCCTGAGGGGGCCCACGATATTCCCGTCTCCGGCGACTTCTGGCCGCCCCGGGCCGGGTCAGCACAAACCGGGCCCACCACGCTTTCGAAAGGGGCTTGAGGATGTCCATCGAGATTAACGGAACACCTGCCGGCGCGGACCCCCGCCCGGGGCAATGCCTGCGTACCTTCCTGCGCGAACAGGGCAACACCGGCGTGAAGAAGGGCTGCGACGGCGGGGACTGCGGCGCCTGCACCGTGCACGTGGACGGAACACCGGTCCACAGCTGCATCTACCCGGCCGTCCGCGCCGAGGGGCACTCGGTCACTACCATCGAGGGGCTGGCAGCCGCCGCTGGTGGTCCCGAGGGGCAGCTGCACCCGGTCCAGCAGCAGTTCATGGAACGCCAGGGCTTCCAGTGCGGCTTCTGCACCGCAGGCATGGTGATGACCGCGGCGACGTTCGACGAGAAGCAAAAGGAGAACCTTCCCCGGAGCCTCAAAGGCAACCTTTGCCGCTGTACCGGTTACCGCGCCATCGGCGATGCGGTATGCGGACATCCCGGGCACCCTGATCCCGACGGGCCGGGCTCAGGCATCGCGGGGGAGGGGCAGCCTGATCCGGTGCAGGGCCGGCTGGGCGACGACGTCCCTGCACCTGCCAGCCGGGCAGTGGTCACCGGCGCCGCCCGCTACACCCTGGACCTCCCAAGGGACCAGCAGCAGGCACTGCTGCACCTGAAGATCCTGCGTTCGCCGCACGCGCACGCCCGGGTGGTGTCCATAGATGCGGATGCTGCCCTGAAGATTCCGGGGGTAGTGGCGGTCTTCACCCATGCGGACGCGCCGGAGCAGCTGTTCTCCACGGCCCAGCACGAGCTCTTCACCGACGACCCGGACGATACGCGGGTGTTGGACGACGTGGTGCGCTTCATCGGGCAGCGGGTTGCCGCCGTCGTCGCAGAATCGGTGGGTGCCGCAGAAGCCGGAGTGCGGGCGCTGACGGTTGACTATGAGGAATTTCCGGCGGTCTTCTCGCCGCAGGAGGCCCTGCTTCCCGGCGCGCCCCTGGTCCATGGGGACAAGGACGGCAGAGCGTCCCGCATTGCCCGGCCGGACGGAAACGTGGTCGCGGAACTCCACTCGGAGCTGGGAAGCGTAGCTGACGGCTTCGCTGCCGCTGACTTTATCCACGAACAGACCTACCAAACCCAGCGGGTGCAGCACGTGGCGCTGGAAACGCACGCGGCCATCGCCTCGGTGGATGACGAGGGCCGGCTTCAGGTCCGCACGTCCAGCCAGGTCCCTTTCCTGGTCCGCAGGACACTGTGCCGGGTATTTGGCCTCCCGGAAGACAAAGTGCATGTGGTGGCCGGCCGGGTCGGCGGAGGATTTGGCGGCAAGCAGGAAGTCCTCACCGAGGACCTCGTGGCGCTTGCGGCCCTCAAGCTGCAGCGGCCGGTCCAGCTGGAACTGACCCGCGCCGAGCAGTTTACCGCCACCACCACCCGCCACCCGTTCACCATCAAGCTGAAGGCCGGTGCCAGCAGGGAAGGGCGGCTGACCGCGCTCGAGCTGGACGTCGTGACCAACACCGGCGCCTACGGCAACCACGGCCCCGGCGTCATGTTCCACGGCTGCGGCGAATCCCTGGCCGTGTACAACTGCGCCAACAAGAAAGTGGACGCGCACTCGGTGTACACCCACACCGTGCCGTCCGGTGCATTCCGCGGGTATGGGCTGAGCCAGATGATCTTCGCCATCGAATCCGCCATGGACGAGCTCGCCGCCGGGATTGGCATGGATCCACTGGAATTCCGGCGCCGGAACATGGTCCGCGAGGGCGACCACATGTTGTCCACCCGGCCGGATCCGGAAGAGGACGTCCACTACGGCAGCTACGGACTGGACCAGTGCCTCAACCTGGTCCGGGACGCCCTGAACCGCGGCAAGGCACGTTACCGGGATGCAGGCCTGGCCGATCTTGGGCCCGACTGGATGGTGGGCGAAGGCGCCGCCCTGTCCATGATCGACACTGTCCCGCCGCGCGGCCACTTTGCCCACTCCCACGTACGGCTCCTGCCGGACGGGACGTACCAGGCCGACGTCGGGACCGCCGAGTTCGGGAACGGCACCACCACGGTGCACGCCCAGCTTGCCGCTACCGCCCTCTCGACGGAAGCGTCCAGGGTGGGGGTGCGGCAGTCCGACACCGACCTGGTGGAGCACGATACCGGTGCATTCGGGTCCGCCGGCACCGTGGTGGCCGGCAAGGCGACCCTGGCAGCGGCGGAAGAGTTGGCTGTCCGCATCCGCGCCTTTGCCGCCGGGATCCGGCAGACCCAGGCTTCGGCCTGCGTCCTCGAGGGCGGCGCCGTGGTGGTCGACGGGACCCCCGTGGCACTGGCTGAACTGGCGCAGGCAGCCGCGGATGCCGGCGTCGAACTTGCTGCCGAGGGCCGTTGGGGTGGTACGCCGCGCTCGGTAGCCTTCAACGTGCACGGCTTCCGGGTGGCGGTGAACCGCGGCACCGGCGAGCTGAAGATCCTTCAAAGCGTGCAGGCCGCCGACGCCGGGGTGGTGGTCAACCCGCGCCAGTGCCGCGGCCAGATCGAAGGCGGAATCGCCCAGGCCCTGGGTGCCACGCTGTATGAGGAAGTGGTGGTGGACGACGCCGGCAAGGTCACCACGGACATCCTCCGGCAGTACCACATTCCTACTTTCGCGGACGTTCCGCGCAGCGAGGTGTACTTCGCGGACACGAACGACAAGATGGGGCCATTGGGGGCGAAATCGATGAGCGAAAGCCCGTTCAATCCGGTAGCTCCGGCGCTCGCCAACGCCATCCGGAACGCGACGGGAGTGCGGTTCGCGTCCCTGCCGATCGCCCGTGACCGGCTCTACCTGGGGCTGAAGGAAGCGGGGCTGGTGCGCAGGCTGGACCACGTTCCGACCTAGGCCGGCCGCAGGTCACACTTCCGCTTGTCAGGATGCAACCCGGGGTCGGATCTGACCCCGGGTTGCATCGTTGCATATAGTCGGGGGATGGAACAGCGGATTTTAGGCAAGACCGGACGCAGCGTCTCCGTCGTCGGGCTCGGTACCTGGCAGCTCGGCGCGGACTGGGGCAACGTGGACCCGGCCCAGGCGCAGGCCATCCTGGCGGCCTCGGTGGAAGCGGGGGTCACCTTCTTTGACACCGCCGACGTGTATGGCGACGGCAAGAGTGAGCAGGCCATCGGGAAGTTCCTGAAGGACAACCCGGGCCTCGGTGTCACGGTTGCCACCAAGATGGGCCGCCGGATGGAACAGCGCCCTGAGAACTACACCCTGGCCAACTTCCGCCAGTGGGTTGACCGGTCCCGGAAGAACCTGGGCACGGACACCCTGGACCTGGTCCAGCTGCACTGCCCGCCCACGCCTGTCTACAGCAACAACGAGGTGTACGACGCCTTGGACACCCTTGTGGCCGAAGGTGCCATCCGCAACTACGGCGTGTCCGTGGAACGGAGCGACGAGGCCCTGGAAGCCATCCGCCACGAGGGAACCGCGTCGGTCCAGATCATCCTGAACGCCTTCCGGCTCAAGCCCCTGGATGAAGTCCTCCCGGCGGCAAAGGCCGCAGGGGTGGGCATCATCACCCGCGTTCCGCTGGCCTCGGGCCTGCTGTCAGGCAAGTACTCCAAGGAGACCACGTTCGCCGAGAACGACCACCGGAACTACAACCGCAAGGGCGAGGCCTTCGACGTCGGGGAGACCTTCTCCGGGGTGGACTACGAGCTGGGCCTCAAGGCGGTCAAGGAGTTCGAGCAGCTGGTGCCCGAGGGCGCCACTACCGCACAGGCGGCCATCGCCTGGATCACCGCGCAGGACGGTGTCAGCACCGTGATCCCCGGAGCCCGCAACGTGGAACAGGCACAGTCAAACGCTGCTGCGGCAGCGGTCAGCGTTGGGCAGGAGTTCGAGGAAGGCGTCCGCTGGATCTACGACCACTACTTCCGTGAGGCCATCCACCCGCGCTGGTAGCCGGTTGCCCCGGGAGCGTGCCGGTGACCGGCCCTGTCAGCGCCTTTGTGGAACGGCTGGCGGCCGTGGAAGTGGGGCCTGCCTGCACCAACTTCTTCAACCATGCGGTTCCGGCGAATGCTATCCGCCGGCACAACCTGGAGCTCTACCTGCAGGAGATGCTGGACCGCCGGCCCAAGGTACTGCTGGTGGGGGAGGCGCCCGGTTTCAGGGGCATGCGGATTACCGGGGTGCCCTTCACCAATAGAGTCATCCTCGGAGGGCCCGCCAACAGCTTCGGGCTTTTCGGCCCTGGCAAGGGCTATGTGCTGCCGCCCGAAGCTGCGGGGGTGGCCGCGGAACCTACGGCTACGGTGCTGTGGCAGGTCCTGGAAGAGGTGGGTATTCTGCCTTTGCTGTGGAGTGCTTTTCCCTGGCACCCGCACCAGCCGGACAAGCCGTCCTCCAACCGCACGCCCAAGACCTCCGAGACCAAGCTGGGCACGCCTTTCTGGCAGGATCTTGCGGCTCTCTTCGGCATCGATTCCCTTGTGGCGGTGGGCAACGTGGCCCAGCACAGCCTGCGGCGGAGCGGGCTGGACGTACCGAAGATCCGGCATCCCGCCCACGGTGGCAGGTCCGGTTTCAAGCAAGGGCTGGAGCAGTTGCTGGAGCGTGGGATGCCGGCCTGAGCTGAATTCTCCGTTATGGATTCTGATTGTCGTACCCCCTTGTCATGATGGGTTTATGGGGAAATCGGCGGTGGTGAGGGCGTTTGGGGAGATCCGTGCTGCCCTGGCTGTGCTGAATGCTGAGGTGGACGGGGCTGGTTTGGAGCCGTTTTCTGCGGCTGATCCGTTGGCTGGTGTGGCGGCTGGTTGCCTGGACATTCTGGCCGGTGCCCGGGAGGTCGAGGCCGGGTTCGCGGCGTTGAAGGCGAAGGCGGCGGTGAAGTATTCGGAGTCTGTTTGTGCCGTTGCGGGTCCGGATGTGCCGGTGGTGGCGCAGGAGATGGCGGTCGCGGCGGAGATCGGGTGCGTGCTGGGCCTGGGGCCGCGGGCCGCGTCGTCGTTCCTGGCTGCTTCCTATGCGGTGACTGCCTTGTTGCCGCTGACCTTGTCGGCGTTGCAGGCCGGGGTGATTTCCTGGGGCCACGCGGTGGTGATGGCGGACGAGACAGCGTACCTGGATGCTGCGGGGGGCGGCGGCGTTGGAAGCCCATTTCCTGGACCCGGACGCCCCGGACCCGGCACGGGGCTGCCCGGTGGGTGCGTTGCCGGCACACCGGTTCAAAGCCAAGGCCCGGACCTGGCGGGAACGCCACCACGCCGAGAGCATCGAGACACGCCACGCCAAGGGGGTCGCGGAGCGGCGGGTGGAGTTCCGGGCGGACCAGGACGGGATGGCCTGGCTCTCCGCGTGCCTTCCCGCGGACCAGGCCCTGGCCGGGTGGAACCGGCTCACCGCGACCGCCCGTAGCCTGCAGGGCCCCGGCGAGGGCAGGACCCTGACCCAGCTCCGGGCCGACACCTTCGCCGACGCGATCCTCACCAACGGCACCGGCGCCAGCGACACCGGTGCAAGCGGCAGCGGCGGTATGACCGAGGGCGCGAGTGGCAGCTCCACCGGCGGTGTGGGTGCAGGCGGCAGCTCCAGCGATGGTGCGGGTGCTGTCCGGGACCGTGTGCCGTCGCCGGTCCGGGCGCAGGTGCTGGTCACGGTTCCGGTGTTCTCGCTGCTCGGCCTGACCGCTGAGCCGGCGGTGCTGGACGGCTACGGGCCGATTCCGCCGTCCATGGCACGGGGACTGGTCGCAAACGGTGCGGGGTCGTTTTACCGGGTGTTGGTGGATCCGCGGGACGGGGCCCCGTTGGAGATCGGCCGGACGAGTTACCGGGTGACAGGTCCGATGCGGGCGTGGTTGCGGATGCGGGACGGGAAGTGTCCGTTCCCGGGGTGCAGCAACAACTCCCTGGACAACGATGCCGATCACATCCTCGCCTGGGCCAAGGGCGGCACCACCGGAATCAGCAACCTGGGACAGCCGTGCCCGAAACACCACAAACTCCGGCACGCCACCGGCTGGAAACCCACCCCGGCCACCAAGAACGACCCACCCGGCTGGACCTCACCCACAGGCCGCCACTATCAAAGCGAACACCAAGACTGGGAACCTACCCACTGGCCGCACGGAAAGCGGCCGGACAGAAAGTGGCACGGCAGCATCGATCTCGTTCGCCATGGTGCTTCCCCCTGGGAAGATGCCCTTGCGCGCTTCCTGCGTGCCCACGCCTGATTATGCCGCTACGGGAGGCCGGCTCTGCTATTCGAGGTCTGCTGCTGGTGGAGCCGGGGTGCTAGCGGAGCAGACCCAGCTGGTCCGGCGTATCTACGTCCTCGCCGGTGGACTGGTCGCTGCAGTCCACGTCGTCCACCAGATCCGGGTGGGCGCGCAGGAAACTACGCGCTCCGGCATCGCCCGTCACCGTCGCGCACACGGCGCCGCGCAGGGAGGCGTCGATGACCAGGGGGTGCCCGCGGCGGAGGCCCGCGCAGCTGTCGTCGTTGGAATCACGGCGGCGGTACGCGGCGGCGGTGATCCGGCCCGGCTGATGCCGGGCCAAGAGCCGCTGAACCGTCGCCGGGGTCAGGCCCGGCTGATCGACCAGGGCGATCAGGAGGTGATCCGCCGCATCCGCGGCGTGGTCGCCGAGCAGGAAGGAACTGCCCATTCCAGACTCCCACTCGGGGTTGGCCAGGACATGGCAGCCGTCCAGCCTCGCGGACGCTTCAACCTCGGCCGCACCTGCACCGAGGACCACCACCACGTCACGGCAGCCGCCGTCGAGCAGGGCTCCCGCAACGGCCTCAACAAGTGGCCGTCCACGGAACGGAAGCAGGGCTTTCGGGCCCAGCCCCAGGCGCGTGCCCGCCCCCGCGGCGAGCACCACGCCGGTGGTCCTCATCCCCGCTGAACCGGTCCCGCTACTGTCACCCATAGCTGCACCCTATGGGAGGAAGGCTCAGGTGTCGCCACCTGCGCCGCCGGTGGTGCCCGCGTTGACGTCCAGCAGCTTGTAGCGGTCCATGGCGTACGACGGCGCGTCCGCCTCTACTTCACCCCTTGCCGCGAGCAGTTGGAGCACTTTCACCACGATGGAGTGGGTGTCGTTTTTGAAGTAGCGGCGGGCTGCTGCGCGGGTGTCGGAGAAGCCGAAGCCGTCGGCGCCGAGGGTGGCGTATTCGTTGGGGATGAATTGCCGGATCTGGTCGGGGACGGCTTTCATGTAGTCCGAGACGGCGACGATGGGGCCGGTGGCGCCTTCGAGTTGCTGGGTGACGAAGGGGACGCG
>NZ_JAUSTB010000026.1:0-15760 GCF_030812615.1 Pseudarthrobacter niigatensis
TCCGGCGACAATGGACCTCCAGAAGGGTCCAGAGGCTCCACAGGTGGTCCTCCCAAGCCGGCCACCTCCTGCTACATATCGTCTAGCCCACCCGCCGGGGCGGGTCAGGTGTAGAGCAGGGAGCCTGGCGTGGTGAGCTTCTCGCCGGTTTCCAGCCACGTCTTCAGGCCGGAGAGGATCATCGGCCAGCCGCCGTAGAGCTGTTCGTTGGCACCCTCCCGCAGGTCGCTGTGCGTGACGGTGAGGTGGCAGGAATCGCCCACCGGTTCGATCTCCCAGGTGATCTTCGATGTGCCTTCGGCCTTGACGTCATCGCCCCAGAGGGCCCGCATGGTCTGCACCAGCCGCCGCGGCGGGTCGACTTCCAGGTTTTCGCCTTCGCCGAGGATCTGGCCGGCCTTGGGGTTGCCCATTTCGAAGCGGCCGCCGGGCGTCCAGTCAGACTGCAGTGTGTTGCCGAACTGGTACTTGCTGCGGATGTCGCTGTCCGTGATGGCTTCCCAGAGCCGTTCGGGCGTGGTCTTGATGTAAATCTCGAAGATCTTTTCCATGGGACTTTCCAATCTGGATTTGAGGTCGCTGAGGGCAGCGGCCCATGGTTCTGCGTATTTGCTGACCCAGCGGTCGTGGACCAGGCGGATGGGGACGGGATTGAGGAAATGAAGCTTTTCCCGCCCGCGACGGCGGGCCACCACCAGGCCTGCGTCCTCCAGGATGCGGAGGTGCTTGGCGATCCCGAACCGGCTCATGCTGAACCGTGCCTCAAGCGCACTCAGGCTCTGGCCGTCCTCGCGGAACAGTTCGTCGAGCAGGTCCCGGCGGGTGGGGTCGGAGAGTGCTTTGAACACGTCGTCCATGACTCCCATGATAGGTGACCATAAGGTCACCTATCAAGGGTTTTCAGTTGTGGGATGCCAGGTTGCGGCCGCGTTCCTCGAACACCTCGTCGCCGGGGCCGGTAAAGGCCCTCGACCGCTCCACGGCCTCCACCGATCCGGTGAACAGCTGCGATTCGTGCGGGTCCGCGGGCGCGTGCGCCCCTGCTGCCCCGGGCCCAGCCAGCCCCCGCAACGGTGCCTTGCGCCGGGTGGCCGTGCCGGCGTCGTCCGCTGCCTGCTCCCAGCGCTGGTGTGGCAGCGCCTGCGGATGGTCCTGCTGGAGGAACGTCACCATGGTTTCGCGGACCAGGCAGCGGAGGTCGAACAGCGCTGCACTGTCCGCCGCGCTGACCAGGATGCGGGTCCGGACAAAGCCTCCGGTGGCATCGGTGATCTGCAGGACGCCCACGCGCCCGTCCCACAGTTCAGTGCCGGCCAGGACGCGGCGCAGTTCGGTGCGCATGTCCTCAACGGGGGCGCGCCAGTCGAGGTCGAACTCCACGGTGCCCATTACCTCGGACTGGCGGCGGGTCCAGTTCTCGAACGGGGTGGTGGTGAAGTACGTGGACGGCAGGATCAGCCGGCGGTCGTCCCACAGGTGCACCACCACATAGGTGAGGGTGATCTCCTCGATCCGCCCCCACTCCTTCTGGACCACCACCACGTCATCCACACGGATGGCATCGGTGAACGCGAGCTGCATCCCGGCGAAGACATTCACCAGTGAGGTCTGCGCGGCGAGGCCCGCCACGATGGAGATCACACCCGCAGACGCCAGAAGCCCGGCACCCAGCGCCTGAATCGCGGGGAACGTCAGCATGGCGGTGCCGACGGCGAGCACCACCACCAGTGCCACGGCGATCCGGCGGGCCAGGATCACCTGGGTGCGCAGCCGCCGCGCCCTCCTGTTGTCCGCCACGTCCACGCTGTGCCGGTTCAGCACCACCGCCTCCACGATCAGCAGGACCGCGATTGCAAGCCACGCGAACGAACCGATCAAGGCAAGCAGCAGGAGATGGTCGACGCCGGCGTGCCAGCTTTCACCGCCGGCTGTCAGGCCCAGCGCGGCCCGGACGCCCACCAGGCACAGTGCCAGCCGCAGCGGCTGGCGGGCCACCCGGGAGGTGGCCTGCAGCTCGGGCCGTTTCCGGTTCAGCTTCAGGACGATCTTGCGGAGCAGCCATGACAGGGTGAGTCCGGCCGGCACGGCCAGGGCCATGGCGATGAAGGGCAGGGCGGGGTTCAGGACATCGAGCATCCTTTAACGTCTATCAAGCCTTTGCCGGGGCTCCGAATTCGGGTACCTGCGTGCGCGTCCAGTCCGGGGCGACAGCGGCCGCCGCGGACGGTGCCCCGGAGGAGTTACGGACCGAAGGGCAGCAGGAGCAGGGCCACCAAAGCAGGGACGGTTGCCGCGACCGTTCCCGGCACGCTGTCCCACTTCCGGGGATAGTGCCCCTGGAGGTCTGCGAGCAGCATGGTGGGCGCCGTGAGGACCATGTTGGCGCAGCAGTAGACCACCAGCGTGTAGCCCACCACCAGCTGGCCGGAGTTGGCCGCGACCACCCCTGCGAGCACGCCCAGCGCAACCAGCAGGTTCCGGTACCCGGTGGGGATGGCCCACATCATCACGGCGGGGACATTCTCCGGCGGCGTACTCAGGAATTTCTGCGCCCACCTGTTGCGGCGGAGGAGGAAGCTCTCCACCGGAAAGACGAAGATATAGATGACCGCGGCCATCACCGCGAAGATCTGCGACACGGTGTTCATGCTCGAAGAGTAGGCCCGGCCTCACCGGTGCTCCATCCCCTCCCCAGGGGATTTCCAGCGGGCCCCGACCGGAAGAATCCGGCGCCCCGGTGCACGAACGCGGGTAGCCTTGGGCTCATGCAGAAGATATCGATCGACGCGCTGGCCCGGCAGCAGCTCGAGGCGGCGGTCACCTCCAGCAACGGGCGCGCCGCGGACACGGTCTATGGCGGCCACGAGAAGGTCCTCCGGCAGACGGTCATGGCCATGAAGGCCGGAACCCAGTTGAGCGAGCACCAGAACCCTGGCGACGCCACGGTCTTCGTGATCCAGGGCTGCGTCAGCCTCAGGGCCGGCGGCGAGTCGTGGCAGGGCAAAGCCGGCGACCTGTTGATTGTTCCGCCCGGCCTGCACAGCCTCCACGCCGAGGAGGATTCGACGTTCCTGTTCACGGTGGCCAAGTACCGTACCTGAGCCCTGTGGCCCGGACGGACGACGGCGGCTGCCGGGCTTCCCCCAGCGGAAGTCCGGCAGCCGCCGTCGTGCCTTGACCTATGGCCCTTATCCGCGGAACTATGCCTGCGGGGCGTAGGCCTTGGGCAGCTTCAAACCGCGCTCGTCCATGACCGCGCGCAGGCGGGTGGGGTAATCGGTGATGATGCCGTCCACTCCCTGGTCCATCAGGCGCTCCATGTCCGTGGCCTTGTTGACGGTCCACGGGATGACGGCGAGGCCCAGCTGGTGTGCCTCTGCAACCATCTGGGGGGTGACGGAGCTGAACGTGGGGGAGATGACGTTGTACCCCTGGGCGGCTGCAGCCTTGGCAAGGGAGCCGCCGTAGGCGTCGATGTCGATGCCGCCCAGTTCGGGCGCGGCACCCGGCTGGCCCACCTGCATCCACTTGTCCCCGCTGGAAAGCGCAACGAGCGTCAGCTCCGGTGCCAGTTCCTTGGTGAGGTTCAGCGAGGACCAGTCGAAGGACTGGATGGTGGTGCGGTCCGCGGCGCCGGAGGCTTCGACTTCTGCCACCACGGCTTTGGTCAGCGCCACCATGCCTTCGCCGCCGGCCTTCCCGTCCTCCACCTTGGTCTCCACGTTGAAGCGGACCTTTTTGGCGTTGTACTGTTCCGCCAGCTGGTAGACGTCCTTGAGCTCGGCGATGCGATTCCCTTCGACCACCTCCTGCCCGGGGAAGCCGGGCAGCTGCATGAAGCCGCAGTTGAGGGTCTTGACCTGGGCCAGGGACAGTTCGGCCACACGGCGGCCGACGTATGGGAACTCGGGATCACCGGCGGTGGCCGGGGCGGTATCGACGCATTTGTTGGCCTGGATGGTGTCGTCATGCCACACGATGATCTTCCCGTCCTCGGTGAGGTGGGTGTCCAGTTCCAGGGTGCTGACGCCGAGCTTCAGGGAGTTGCCGAACGCCGCCAGCGACTCCTCGGTCCACTCGCCGCGGCCGCCGCGGTGCGCCTGGAGGTCGAAGGAGCCGTTGCGCTCGTTCGTCTTGATGGCGGAGGTGGCGGGGCCGGCAGCGTTCGACGACGGCGTTCCGGCCTCGGCGGTTTCGGCGGCGAAGGCGCCGCCCGGCGAGGCGATGGCGGCGGCGAGCAGTGCGGCGGTTGCCGCAGCGGTCAGGACTGTGCGCATGGGGATGGTTCCTCCTGGGTGACGGGTTCCGGCGGCGCCGGGTGACCCGCCAACGGTAGGCCGGACAGGTTGCGCCCGAGGTTCACCCAGTTGGAGGGGAGGTTAACGCCAGGTTCTGCTGTGCCCAGGGATCAGGCGGGGTCCTCGACTTTGTCGGAGACCGGCCGGGGTTCCAGCCAGATGCGTTCCCGCGGGCCGGGCGGGTACGCGTACCTCTTGCCGGCGAGCGTGATGGCGAACGCGGCAACCACCGGGACTGCCGCCGCGGCCGGAACCAGCAGCGGGCCGCCGACCACCAGGGCTGCCGAGCCGTAAAGCGCGCCGATGGTGATGCCCAGCTGGATGGTCAGGACCGTGAGCCCGTTCGCAGCCTCGCTGTACTCCCCGCCGGCCCGGAGGATCGCGGACTGGTTGTAGATGCCGATGGCGCCCAGGCCCGCCCCCCAGATGGTCATCAGCACCAGGGCCACGGGCAGGTTACCCACGGCGAGCGGCAGGAGGAACATCGATGCGGCGATGGCCGCCGTCGTGATCATCAGCGAACGGCGGGGACGCGAATCCACGGTGAGCCCCGCAATCCAAATGCCCAGCAGGCCGGACCCGCCCAGCACCGTGAGCGAGAGGCTCGTGGCGTAGTCAGGCAGGTTCGCCTCGCGGATGAAGGGTGCAATGTAGGTGAACAGGGCGAAGTGCGCCAGGACCAGCAGCGGCCAGGCGACCGCCACCGACTTCACGCCTGGCTGGCCGATCGCCTTGCGCAGGGACGGGCGGGCCGCGTCGGAAATGCGCTGGACGCGGGGAAGCAGCCAAAACGCGAGGACCGTCAGCACCACGCCGAACCCGGCGAGGACCAGGAACGCGGCACGCCAGCCCAGGAATCCGCCCAGGGCGGTGCCCACCGGCGCGCCAATGGCCAAGCCCAGGCTGTTGCCGCTGAACACGATCGCCAGCGCCTTGCCCACTTTGTCAGCCGGAACCACGCGGGAAACGAACGGCGCCATGGTGGTCCAGAGCAACCCGTGCGCCAGCCCGCCCACCAGCCGCGCGATCATCGCCGACGTGAAGTCCGGTGCCAGTCCCACCAGTGCGTTGCTGAGCGCGAAGGTCAGGACCAGCCCCACCAGCAGGGCATGCCGCGGGATCTTCCCCAGCAGCCGTGCCGCCGGAACCACCGTGACAACAATGACGGCGGCGTAGGCAGCGGCAAGGTAACCGGCCACCGGCTCGGAGACGCCAAGGCCGGTGCTGATCTGCGGCAGCAGCCCGGAGGGGAGGAGTTCGGTGGTGATGGCCGTGAACGCAATGGTGGCCAGGACCACCATTGCGGCGTAGGGAAAACGGGCAGGGGACGGCGCGGAAATCGCGGAAGACATGGGGGAGCGTCCATTCAAAGGGTGGGGTTGGAAAGCGGCTCGCTGGCCGGACAATTCCTCCCTTAAATTTACAGGATTGAAGGGCCTGTCATGGACGTGACAGGGTCCGGCGGAGGCGTGTTGCGTAGCGAAAAAGAATCGGCGAGGGCGGTGCCGGAGGTAGGTTGGTTGTGGAACTTTAACGCCCGCTGCAGCTGCGCCGGGCCCGGAACCCTGGAGACCCCCATGAGTACTTGCTGCCCTGCCCAATGGCACATTCTGATGGTCGCCGCGTGACGGCCCCGCTGCGCGTCTGCCTGCCCGCCCAGAACCTGCTGGACGCGCTCACCCCCATTGACGGCGTCGAATTTGTCCTGTGGGACCTGGACGGACCCGCGCCGGAGGGCCGGCTGGACCTGCTGGTGCCCGGCTACATGGGCAAGCCGTCGGCGCTCGCCGCATTGGAGGGCGTTGACGTGGGCCTGGTGCAGAGCCAGTCCATCGGGTACGACGGCGTCGCCGCGGTTCTGCCCGACGGCGTCACCTTCGCGAACGCGGCCGGAGTCCATGAGACGTCGACGGCGGAGCTCGCCGTGGGCATGATGGTGGCCTCCCAACGGGGCATCCCGGACTTTGTCCGGAACCAGGACACCGGAACGTGGGACAACAGCCCGCGGCCCAGCCTGGCCGACCGGCGCGTGCTGCTGGTGGGTTACGGGGGAGTGGGCAAGGCCATCGAGGCCCGGCTCCTGCCGTTTGAAACCGACGTCACCAGGATGGCCAGCCGCGCCCGTGAGGACGAGCGCGGGACCATCTTCGGAATCGATTCGCTCTACGAGCAGCTGCCGCTGCACGAGATCGTGGTGGTCAGTGTTCCGCTGGGTGAGCAGACCCAGCAGCTGGTGGACGCCAAGTTCCTCGCGGCCATGCCGGACGGCGCCCTCTTGGTCAATGTGGCCCGCGGCCCCGTGGCGGACACCGACGCTCTGCTCGCCGAGACATCCAGCGGCCGGCTCCGGGCCGCCCTGGACGTGACGGACCCAGAGCCGCTGCCGGCGGACCACCCGCTCTGGACCGTCCCCGGGGTGCTCATCACTCCCCATGTCGGCGGCGCCAGCTCGGCGATGTTCCCCCGGATGGTCCGGCTGCTCAGGAAGCAGATCGGCCTCCTGCTCGAGGGCAAGGACCCCGTGAACGTCGTCCTCCCTTAACGCCAGCGGCTCCCGCCCCTATGCTGGGGCCATGTCCACTTTCGAAGTCCGCCGCAGCGCCGTCATTCCCGCTTCCGCAGAAGAGATCTTCCCGCTGGTGAACAACTTCCATGAGTGGACCCGGTGGTCCCCATGGGAGACGATCGATCCGGGCATGAGCCGCCGTTACTTCGGCAACGAGGCCGGCGCCGGCGCGGGGTACGAGTGGAGCGGCAACCGCAAGGCCGGCAGCGGCACCATGGAGATCGTGGAGTCCGTACCTTCGAGCCGCATCGGGATCCGGCTGCAGTTCACCAAGCCGTTCAAGGCCCTGAACCCCACGACGTTCACGTTCAGCCCGGCTCCTGGCGGCACGGAGGTGACGTGGCTGATGACCGGGGAGAACAAAGGGCTCGGTAAGGTCTTTGCGCTGTTCATGAACATGGACAAGATGGTGGGCGGCGACTTTGAGCGGGGCCTGGCCGCGCTGGCCTCCACGGTTGCGGCCAGGAAGAGCTGAGGTTCCCGTTGGGCGCCGTGGACGATGCGCTGGCCGCGCTGGATGAACCGGACCGCAGCTGCCTGCAGCACGTGGTGGAGCTCGCCAGGTCCATCGCCCCGGACACCACGGAGGGCAGGAGCTACGGCATGCCCGCGCTGAAGCTGGACGGCAAACCCCTGTTTGCCGCCGTCCAGGCAGCCAAGCACCTCTCGATCTTCCCCTTCTCCGGCGCGGTCGTCGCGGCAGTCGCGGACCGGCTGGAAGGGTATTCACTTTCCAAGGGGACCATCCGCTTCACCGCGGCCCACCCCGTGCCGGACGACGTGGTGGAGGACATCGTCCGGCTGCGCATGGCGGAGATCCGGGGATAGAGCAACGGGCGACGGCGGCCCGCGCCACCTGCGGCCACGCCACCGGAAGGGACGGGCGCCCGG
Organism: Pseudarthrobacter niigatensis; assembly: GCF_030812615.1. Lineage (NCBI taxonomy): Bacteria > Bacillati > Actinomycetota > Actinomycetes > Micrococcales > Micrococcaceae > Pseudarthrobacter > Pseudarthrobacter niigatensis. The sequence goes on from NZ_JAUSTB010000026.1 coordinate 7,756, forward strand.
CCACCGGAGCCCATGCAGTCCGGCAGGACTTATGGTCCTTCCGAATGCGCTGCAGGGGTGCCTAATGTGATGCCATGGCTGACACTCTTGAGTCCCTCGCGGAAAGTTTTAAGAACATGGGCGTCGCCCGCGCGTACGGCGCCCCCGTGAACCTGAACGGGGAGGAGATGGTGCCCGTGGCCCTGGTGTCCTTCGGTTTCGGTGGCGGCACGGAATCCGGGGAGGGTGCCTCCGGCGGGGGAGGCGGCGGGGTTGTGGTGCCGCTTGGTGTCTACCGCACGGTCAACGGCAGGACCGTCTTCCGCCCCAACACCATTGCCGCCCTGGTGTGCCTGGTGCCCCTGATGACGGCAACGGGAGCCGCGGTACGCAAGGCTGTCCGGGCGGCCCGGAAATAGTTCCGGAAGGCAAGGGCCCCCTTAAAAATCCCCTATTTCGCCGCGGGAAATTCAGTTCCATAATGGCCTCGTAGACTTCGGGGACCCCGCTGCGCTGGCTGCTGCCACCGCTCCGCCGGGGTTTCGGGTGGCCGCCCCGGCAGTCGGCGGGAAGGACGGCCACGAGGCCCGGCGGGGGACGGCCGGACCGTTTTCGGGGGAGAGCGACGCCATCACAACAGCAAGGGAAGTTGTTTGTCATGCTCAAAGATATGGAAGTCATGGCTGTGCTGCCTGCGAAGGATATCGACCGGGCCAAGGAATTTTATCGGGACAAGCTGGGGTTTGAGCCCGAGCGGACCATGGCCGATGGCGGCCTTGTCTACCGGTGTGGGAAGGGGACCTCGTTCCTGATTTACCAGACGGACAACGCGGGTTCGGCCAAGAACACGCAAATCGGCTGGGCCAGTGATGATGTCCAGCGCGACGTGGACGAACTCCGTGCCCGCGGCGTCGTTTTCGAAGACTACGACATGCCCGGACTCAAGACCGAGAACGGCATCGCATCAATGGAGGGCTACGGCCAGGCGGCCTGGTTCCTGGACAGCGAGGGCAACATCCTCAACATCTCCTCGATGCCTTCTTGACGGCCAGGGCCCGTAGTGCAGGCCCCGCAATAAAAAGTACGACGCCGGCCCGTGCCGCCCGAAGCACCCGCACCCGGGTGCGTGGCAGCGGCAGGCCGGCGCCGCCGTCGTAAGCAGTCCGGAGGGAAGGGAAAGCGGTGGGCGTAGAAGAAGTGGTGCCGGAGACAAATGGCGCGTCTCCATGGAGCTTCTGTCGACGGTGGATCTTGCCGGCGAAATTGAGGGTATGGACGGGCGCCAGCTCCGAATGCGGATGGTGACCATCGAGCCAGGCGGAGTTTTCGGCCCCCTCCATGACCACGTGGGCCGGCCCGGGACGGTTTATGTCCTTCAGGGGACTGTCACGGAGCACCGGGACGGCTTGGTCACCGAGTACGGGCCGGGGGTGGGCTGGCAGGAGGACCGCCACACCACCCATTGGCTCGAGAACAAGGGGACGGTGCCGGTTGTCGAAATCTCGGTGGACATCGTGGCCGCCCCGCAACAGTGAGGCCCCGCCACCGCAGCAGCGGGCTCAGACTGCGGGCTCGCGCCTGCCCAGGGCCATCCGGAGTGCGCCGCGCAGGGTGAGCCGGTTGCGCCTGGTGACGGCGATGACGGCGGCGATACCGGCAAGCAGGACCACGATGCCGCCCACCGCGACGGACCAGCGCGCGCCGAACTCGCTTCCGATCCAACCCACCAGCGGCGAACCGATGGCGGTGCCGCCTTGGAGGATGGCCAGGTAAAGGGCCAGTACGCGGCCCCGGAACTGTGGCTCCACGGAGAGCTGGATGCTGGTGTTGCAGCTGTTCAGGAACGTGATGGACGCCAGGCCCACGGGAATCAGGATTGCCGCGTAGACCCAGAACGTCGGGGCGATGCTGCCCAGGACCGTGAAGATGCCCAGTCCCAGCGCTCCGCCCAGCAGGAACCGCAGCCGCGGCCCGGAGCGGCGTGCCGCGAGGAGGGCGCCGGCCAGCGTGCCCACGGCCATGATGGAGCCGAGAAGCCCGAATTCACTGGGTCCCATGCGGAACTCGGTGGTGGCCATCAGCGAGTTGATCACCGGGAAGTTCATGCCGAACGCACCCAGGATGCCCACCAGGACCATGATCAGCATCAGGTCCGGCCGGCGCCGCACGTAACGGATGCCCTCGGCCACCTGGTGCTTGTTCCGCTCGCCCCTCGCGATAGGGGCGGGCTGGGTGGTGCGGATTCGGAACAGCGAAACCAGGACGGCGGCGAAGCTCGCGGCGTTGAGCAGGAACACCGGCCCGGTACCCACCCAGGCGATCAGCACGCCGGCGATGGCAGGTCCGGTGAGCCGGGCGGTGTTGAAGGATGCTGAGTTCAGGGCCACCGCATTGGAAATGTTCTCCTGGCCCACGAGCTCCGATACGAAGGCCTGGCGCGCCGGTGCGTCCACCGCGCTGGCCACGCCCAAGCAGAAGGCGGCCACGTAGGCGTGCCATAGTTGCGCGGTGCCGGTGACCACCAGGAGGCCGATGGCCAGTCCGGTGAAGCCCATGGCCAACTGCGTCCACATGAGGATGATGCGCTTGCGGTAGCGGTCTGCCAGGACCCCGCCGTAGGGGCCGAAGAGCAGCATTGGCAGGAACTGCAGGCCCGTGGTGAGGCCGACGGCGGCTCCCGAGTGATCGGTAAGCACGGTCAGGACCAGCCAGTCCTGGGCGACGCGCTGCATCCAGGTGCCGATGTTGGAGACGATCGCGCCGCTGGCCCAAATGCGGTAGTTGGGATTTTCGAGGGCGCGGAACATCGCACTCATTTGCCGCTCATTTCCTGCATGATGCGGGCTGCGCGGCTGAGAATGAGCCGGTCTTCCTCACCGAGTCCGGCCACACGCTGCGCCAACCAGGCGGTCCGCTGGCTCCGGGCCTCGGCCAGGACTTTCCTGCCGGCGTCGGTGATGTCCACGCGGACTTGCCGGCCGTCGTCGGGATCGGCGCTCCTGGTAACGAATGCCTGGTCCGCAAGTGCGTTGACGATCCTGGTCATGGACGGTGCCTGGACGTGCTCACTCCGGGCGAGATCGCGCAGGGTGCTGGGGCCGCTGCCGTTCAGGAGGGCCAGGACGGTGTACTGGCCGGGGGTGATGGCGTCTCCGGTGGCCTCGACGCGAAGCCGGCGCGACGTGCGCATCACAGCGGTGCGGAGATCGATGGCGAGGGTGTCGGGGGCGGTGGGGCCGGCGGTTGCCTGGTGCGTCGTTTGGGTGGGGGACATATAGGGGTGTGCGCCTCCTGCTGGCATTTATTAGCATTGCTAATTAGTTCTGCTAACCATTATGCCCGCGTTGGTTGCCGCAGGCAATGGATGGAGGTGTGGTTTTGCTGACAGCTCCGGCACAATGGGAGCCGTGACTGGGCGCAGAACTGACGGAAGCCGTAAACCCCCGCTGTCGTGGAAGCGGAAATTGAACCTGGCCGTGACTGTCCTGGTGCTCTGCCTGGGGCCCATTATGATCGGCGTAGGCAGCTTCATGATCAACGCCGATGAGGAGCTCGCCCGTTCTGGTGTCCAGGCGACCGGAACGATCATCCACTTCGACGACGTCACCAAAGCGTCCGAACGCAGGATGCAGGTTGAATTCCCGGCCGGGGACGGGGCGGTCCACCGGACCTTCGCCGCTGTGGACCACGATCAGTATCCCGTAGTGGGCAGCAGCGTGACGGTCGTCTATGCCGAAAACAATCCCGGGCGGGCCATCGTGCCCGGCTACGAGAGCGACGGCGTTTGGCTGCGTGGGGCCGGGGTTGTCCTGACGGTCATTTTCGGAGTTCTGGGCCTCTTATTCGTCGTCCTGGTCGGCAGCGCTGTTCTGCGGGCCAGGTTGCGGCGGCGCCGAACGCCACAGGTGGTGTAGCCGGAGCTTCCGGCTGTCCGATCCGGGCCGTACCCCGCCCTGTCCGCTCCCGCCTGACGGGCGTAGGCTGTGCGCACCATGACTGAACAACAGCCCTTTGAGTTGGTCCGGCGCTATCCCCACTTCGAACTTCGCCGGTATCCCGATTACGTGGTCGCCGAGGTGTCGGTGACGGCCGATTTTGACCGGGCAGGCAACGCCGCCTTCCGGTACCTCTTTAACTACATCAGCGGCAACAACACTGCCCGGCAGAAACTGGCGATGACCGCTCCGGTGATCCAGGAAGCGGGAGGGCAAAAGCTCGCCATGACCGCACCGGTACTCCAGCGCGGACCACTGCCTGGATCAGGGGAGCCGGCGGAATTCTCGGTGGCCTTTGTCCTGCCGGCCGGCTTGAATGCCGAAACTGCTCCCGTGCCCACCGATCCCAGGGTCACGGTGCGGGCGGTGCCCGGTTCCCTCGCTGCCGTGCTGGGCTTCTCGGGCAGCGGTTCGGCGTCGGCCTTTGAGCGGCGCAACAACGGTCTGCAGGCGGCGCTCACCCTGGCCGGCCTTACGCCTGTGGGTGCACCGCGGTTCGCCCGCTTCGATCCACCCTTCAAACCCTGGTTCCTGCGGCACAATGAGGTGGTCCAGGATGTGATGGAGCGCCCTCCGGGTGGCGCGGCGCCCGCATCCGGGTAGCGATTTTCCGCTGGCGACGCCCGCTCACCTCTGGGCGCTTCTGGCTAAAGCCAGCCCTTCCTAGGGTTTGTGTGCGTCCCGGACATGGTCCTGCGTCTGGCCCTGCATGACCCAGCGGTTGCCGTCGGGGTCGTTGAAGTAGGCGAACAGGACACCGCCCAGGTCCTGGATCTCGCTGATGTCCGCGCCGCGGCCCACCAGCTCGCTGCGAACCTCGGCGATGTCCGGAACAACCAGCTGCAGGCCCTCGAGGCTGCCTGGGGTCATGGTGGTCATGCCGGTGCCGATGACCACCGACGTGGCAGAGCCAGGGGGTGTTAGCTGGACGACGCGCATTCCCGGGATATGTTCCACGTCATGGTCGAGGACGAAGCCCAGCTTGTCCGTGTAAAACGCTTTTGATCTGTCGACGTCGGAAACCGGGACCTGTACAACCTCAAGGCGCATTTGCATGGAGGCCACTCTAGCCTTGGACGTCACGCCAGGGGAACGGCAGGCACAGATCGATTGCCGGATTGAATTACCGCGCATTTATTATGCCTCGAACACCGAGTGCGACGGGACTTTCTCAAGGTTTCCTCAAGACTGCCTGAATGTTGCCTGAGGATCGCAGGAAGTTGCGTAAACGTAGCAGCAAGGTGCATAGGCTCGGCGGTGATGAGTTTACCGGGCTATGCAGCAAGCCCGGGATTGCGGGGGCAAAACTCTCTGGGCCCCCTTGTATATGGGGAAATGAATGTCCGACTATGACACCCTCTTGGGGTTTGTTCCTTCCGCGCCTGCGCCGAAGCCGCCACGGAAACCGCGCTTTTCCACTTTCATTGTTGCCGGTATTACCGGGCTGTTCATGCTTTTCGGAGCACTGGGCGGCGGCATTGGCGGAGCCCTGATTGTCCTGGGCATTTCAACTGCCCTTACCGGTCTTTATGTACTCCTCACCGGACGGCGCTCCTGGGCGTGGCTTCCCGCAAAACGCAAGGCAGGCGCCGTCGCAATCGCCGCGGCGCTGGCGCTCTTCATCGGCGGCGCTGCCGCGCTGCCGCGCGTCGCCGGCGCGGACCTGGAGGCAGCCTCCTCGGAAAGCACTGCGAAGGCGGCCCCGGCGAAAGCGAGCCCGACGGCGACAGCCAAGGCATCGCCGTCGGCCACACCAACTGCCACGCCGACGGACACCGGGGAGCCGCTGGACCCGGAGAGTCCAAGCGTTCTTGCCGCCGGTGCCACCGCGGCCGCGCCCAATGCGCAGCCAGCGTACGCAAGCAAGGCGCTGGACGTATTGGCAACCTTGCCGATCAAGGGCCGGGCGCCGAAGACGGGGTACGACCGCGCGCAGTTCGGCCAGGCGTGGGCAGACGTGGACCGGAATGGGTGCGATACGCGCAACGACATCCTCAAACGCGACCTCACCGGCGTTTCGTACACGAACAGTGTGCCGTGCAAAGTGCAGTCGGGAACCCTGGCCGATCCGTACACGGGCAAGACCATCAGCTTTGTCAGGGGTTCGGCCACCAGCAGCGCCGTCCAGATCGACCACGTGGTGGCCTTGAGCGACGCCTGGCAGAAGGGCGCGCAGCAGCTGACTGCCGGGCAGCGGACGGCGTTCGCCAACGATCCGCTGAACCTGCAGGCCACGGACGGGCCCACCAACCAGCAAAAGGGCGACGGCGATGCGGCCACCTGGTTGCCGCCGAACAAGGGCTTCCGCTGTGAGTACGTTGCCCGGCAGGTTTCCGTGAAGGCGACATACGGGCTGTGGGTCACGCAGGCCGAGCACGATGCGATTGCCCGGATCCTGGGCGACTGCGCCGGGCAGCTGGCGCCGACCAACCAGCTGCCGCCGGCACCTGCCGCCGCTGCTGTGCCTGCGCCACCTGCCGCCGCTCCTGTACCTGCTCCCGCTCCGGCGGCACCCGCACCGGCACCTGCCGCCGTCGCCCCTGCTCCCGTTGCACCAGCACCCATGGCCCCGGCTCCTGCCGCGCCGGCACCTGCTGCTGCCTACTACGCCAACTGCGCGGCGGCGAGGGCTGCAGGAGCCGCGCCGCTCTACGCCGGGCAAGCCGGATACCGGCCCGCGCTGGACCGTGACTCCGACGGAGTCGCCTGCGAGTAGCCGCCGGATCTTTCCTCGGGCCTCGGCCCAACCGCATCACCACCACATCGCATTCCTAGGGGGAATCATGAACAACAACCTGTATGCCGCCCACCCGGTCACCGGACGTCTGAAAGTCTCGTTGGCCCTTGCCGTCCTGGCCGGCCTGTTGCTGACAGGGTGCGGAGGCAAGCAGGCATCCGTCGAACCCGCATCCGCTGCCACGTCCACCGCCACCGCTGAGGCGTCTGCTGCCGTTCCAGGTGTGGTGGGCCTGACCCTGGACAAGGCCACGGACCAACTGAAGGGGCTCGGCTTCAAGGTTGAGGCCAAGGACATCGTGGACGGTAAAAGCATCATCGTGGAGAAAAACTGGCAGGTGATGACGCAGGATCCTGCCAGCGGCACCACAGCGGCCAAGGGCTCCACCGTTCGTCTCGGCGTGAAGTCGCTCGACGAACTTGCCGCGGAGAAGGCGGCTGCCGAGAAGGTCGCCGCCGACAAGGCTGCCGCCGAACAGGCTGCAGCTAAAGCGGTAGCCGACAAGGCCGCTGCCGAAAAAGCCGCGGCTGACAAGGCCGCCGCCGATCAGGCTGCTGCTGCAAAGGCTGCAGCCGACCAAGCTGCCCGGGACGCAGCTGCCAAGGCGGCCGCCGACCAGCAGTCGGCGCAGAAATTTGTCCAGGCACCGGCCCAAGCACCCGCAACTGCCTACTACGCAAACTGCACCGCCGCGAAGAATGCCGGCGCCGCGCCGTTGCACAGGGGTCAGCCAGGATACAGCTCCTCTTTGGACCGCGACGGCGATGGTGTCGCCTGCGAGCGATAAACGAATCGGGCAGTACTAAGACGAGCTGTGGACGCTCCCCTTTGTTGGGAGGCGTCCACAGCTCGTTCGGTAGCGGTTCCAACGGCGGTCATGGCCGTGGTGGTGCAGTGTGCGGCAGCACACACAGCGGACTTACGACGCCGGCAGCCTGCTTGGGTGCCCGAAACGCCCCTCCTGCCCCGGAATTCCGCGGATTCGCCACCACCTTCCGCCCGATTTGCGGTGGGGGTTGTGTGCGGGTATTGTTTTCTGAGTCGCCGCCGCTGAAGCGGAAAGATAGCGGCCAACCCCCCTTTTTTGAACGGCCTGGAAAATGGTTCGCTTTTTGTGCGTGCTGTTGGTGGGTGGGGGCTGATCCTGGTGGTTTTGGGTCACGGAGACGTGGTTTGCAAAGCCGGGTGGGATCGGGTAGGTTTGAAAAGTTGCTCCGGAGCGATCCTGAATGTTTGGTTTGGGTGGTGCCGGGTGTGTCTGTTGTTTGAGAACTCAATAGTGTGCCAAGTTTGT
>NZ_JAUSTB010000027.1:0-5183 GCF_030812615.1 Pseudarthrobacter niigatensis
ATCGTCGAAGTCCAGGGGCGTTTTTTCGGAAGGCGTCGCAGTCATGCTTGGTTCTATGCACACCTGCCCGGCACGGGGGTCATCGTCGAAGTCCAGGGGCGTTTTTTCGGAAGGCGTCGCAGTCATGCTTGGTTCTATGCACACCTGCCCGGCACGGGGGTCATCGTCGAAGTCCACGGGCGTTTTTTCGGAAGGCGTCGCAGTCATGCTTGGTTCTATGCACACCTGCCCGGCACGGGGCTCCTACCAACTATCGGCATTCGGACATGGACCGCGACCGCCTCAATTCACAATCTGCTTCCCGTCCGCAGCAGCAGTCAATCCCTGTACCAACGAAAACCGACCAAGACCGACCAAGACCGACCGGGCGGTCGGTCTGATTTCCGGATCAAAAACAGCGCCAACAAAGGGAAGTAGGCCCTATCTATCTATCTAAACCGACCAACCAACCTTAAAATACATACATACAGGTACCTCAGCGGTGTTTATGTTTTTCTGCTCAAAACACAACACACTAACTTCTCTCCTAGGTATCTACTGGGCAGGTCGGTTTGGTCGGTTTCACTCCACCAAGGCGAGAAAAACCCCTAGATTCCGCGGAAAAGTCAACCGGATAAGACCGACCACCGGGTAGGTTTCGAAGGCTCTGCGGTCGGTTTCGAGAAGACTATCCCTGGTACAACCGTTTCTTGCTGGTTCAGCACTCCAACACTTCCAGATTAACGTGTGGAGGCCATGGGCTGCAGGATGAGCGAGGATGCGTTCCAGCTGCTGCGGCCAGGCAGGACGGCGCGATCATCACCCTGGTCAGCGGCTACCGTTCCTAATCCACTCAGGCGCAGGTGTATGACGGGCACGTCGGCGCTGTTGGATCCGCGGCTGCCGCTGCTGTCAGCGCGTACCCCAGCTACTCCGAACACCATACCGGCTGGCCAATCGACATCGGTGACGGCGGCGGGGCGTGCAGCTTCGAGCCGTGCTTTGCTGATCAGCCGGCCGCCACCTGGGCCTCAGCCAACGCACACCGATTCGGCTTCGTCATCCGCTACCCGGCCGGCGCCGAAGCGGACACCGGCTACTCCTTCGAACCCTGGCACCTCCGCTACGTCGGCGTCGACGCTGCGACCGAGATCCACGACCAGGGCATCACCCTGGAGGAGTTCACCACCCGCCACTCGCCGAACTGATGGGCCCTGTCAGGGGGTCGTACCTTCGACCCCCACGTCCTCATTGAGGAACACCTGGACCGCGACCACATGCGCCTCCGTCAGCCCCTCGTCCGGGTTCGGCTTCTCTAGCAGGACCGGCCGGCTGTAGTTGTGGGCCCACTCGTGCACGTCCGGTCCGAGGACGTCATCGATCCACGCGACCGCGTCCCAGTCCGCCTCGCCGGCAGCGTCCATCCGGTCGAGCCATCGTGCCACGGACCGGAGCTTCGGCGTCGGCTGTTCATCATCCCCGGGCTTCGGCGTGATCGTCACCCGCAATGGTTCCTGCTCCAGCTGCACGCGTTCTTCCAGTGCAGCAACAACTTCCGGCGGGGAGGTCGAGGCCCACGCAATCCGGCCCTTGGCCGCGAGCCGCAAGACCAGGGCTGCCTTTGCGTCGGACAGTTCCACGGACGGGTCGCCGTCGCCTTGGATTGTCTTCGGGTTCAGCACGCCGTCGATGTCGAGAAGGATGAGCAGCTTCATGACGTGACCCTAGTCTGTGCCACCGGTCCGGCGATAGCCGCCACCCCGTCCGCTTGCCTGCTCCGCTGGCTGGCTCCCCGGCCGCGAACCGGACTGCGGAAAGCCTCCCAGCCGCAGGCGAGAGCGTTTCTGTCCATTAGCGCCAGCCGGGTGGTCTCCCGCCAACCGACAGGCATCGTGAATTCGCATGGATGCCCTCGTTGTCGTCCTCGAACACTCCGCCGCAATCGGTACACCGGAAACGGAAACCGTTCGCGCTGCCGATGTACCGTGGGTTCTCGCGAATCTCACGCATCCGTGCCGCTCTGGCGTCCTTGGCGGCCTGTCGTTCTGCGATCTCGTCGGCATCCCTGGCTTCTGACATCCAGTGTGACCAACGGCGAGGCCCAACGAACCCCGGGTCACCCTCCTGAATGACCGGCCCGTGCACTGGCTCCACCGGCAGACCGGGCGACGATGCAACTGGGCGAGTGACCGTCAACGCAGCCTCCAGTAATGGAGCTGGCCGTTGGTAGAGCGCCGCGCGCGCCTCCTCCGAGATTCTGCTGCCTTGGGCTATTACAGACCACTTGCCGGACGGGAGCGCCGTTACCCAGCTGCCCCTTATGACGTCTGTGCAGTCGGGGCAAGTGAATGCGCGGCGATGTCCGGTGCCTTGTATGCGGTGGACTCCCGCCTTTGCCAATCCTGTCCCAACCGCGGTCAACCAATTGTCGATACGCTTCCGCACATTGTCGAAGTTCTCACTCCTCGGCATCCAGTCGTGGTCGTTGGCCTTCGTTATCCCCGGATCGGTCAGCCGCCAGATCAGCATCGGATGGCCTGCTTTCAGGCAGCGGACCTCGCTCGCCCAGATGGTCATTGCTGCTACGACCGGACGGACACTATCGACACCAGGCCCCCTTGCGGAGCTGATGAACCGCGTCACGCGTTCGGCTTCGGCTCGCGCTGCTTCTTCAGCACGGTGGCGCTTCTCCTCAGCCAGCCGGGCCGCTTCTTCTTGGGCGGCGGCTGCCCGCTCGGCTTCCTCCCGGGCTGAACGCTCACGCTCCTCTAACTGGTGCCGCGGCGTCCCGTACGGCCAGCGAAAGGAGGGAGCCAGCAAGGTGTCTACCATCGTTCCAACCTGACACACCTTTCCGGCGAGAGGCTGGTACGCGATCCAGCTCATGAGGTCGACCGACTCCTCGGGCAGGGGGCTGGTCTTACCGAAGCCGGTCACTATCATCGGCAGCCGCACAACGAATTGCTCGAGGCCATTAGGGACTACCCACACCGGCCCGATGCGATCATCAACGTAGCGCTGGGAGCGGTGCGTGTACTCTTCCTCGGTCTGCTGCGAGAGCTGGACTTCAAAGGCGAGACGCCTCCCGTTTTCGTGGATGGCCAGGACATCTGCCGTCCATGCTCCCTCCGGATGGCGAACCTCCACTTCAGCACTCCACCCAGGGGCCGCATTGATCCTCTCCTTCAGCGCCCGCTTCATCGCCAAGTGCTGGGGTGACTCGGACTTATGCTCCGCCTCGCAGTCCACCAACGGAAGGTGCGCAAAGAACTGCCGGCCCCTGTTTGACGTCACGCGCTTGGCCCGCAGGCCGCACTCGATAAGCACAAGGTCAGGATAGTCAGCCCTGGTTGCCAGCGCGCGCCACTGCACGTGCGGCACCTCAGTCGCGTCGAGCCTCTCACCGTTCAGATACGCCACCAACTGCACTCAAGCTCCCCCGTTTCAGCGATGCATCCTGGCGGTCAATCTACCTGCCAGCCCGGCGCCGCCGCCATCAAGACATCTTGACATCGCCCGGTCCGCCAGCAGCCCCCCACCCCGCCACCGACCCGACGCCTGTCCGCTCCACTGGCTGGCTCCCCGGCCGCGAAGCGGTCGGCGGGCGATAGCCCCAGTCGGTCTGCTGATGCTGTGTGGTCTTGCTGGTGCTGGGTTGGATGTCGCCATATTTAAGAGGGGCTCAGGCGCTTCGCGCCTTCGCCCAACCCCTAAAGTGATCCGGTTCGTTCTCCTTTTCGTCCGTCACACTGTTTGCTGTCTTCGCGTTAACCTCTTGGCCGCTGCGAGGCCTGGCTTCTCGTCGGCGCGGTGCGCCGGGCTGCGCGAGGACCTGGGCGCTGCGCGCCCGGGTCCGTGGGCCCGGCCGCCTGGTGCCGGCGTCGCTGCGCTCCTTGGGGCACCCGGCTGGCTGTCTTCTGGGGGTCGGCTGGCCTTCCCTGCGGGGCTGAGGCGGCTGCGCCGCCCGGTGCGTGCCGCTTATCGTTGGATTCTCGTTTACCCTGGGGCTTCTGGCTGGCTGGATAGGCGCTTCGCGCCGGGGAGTTGGCCCTCAAGATCAGCGTCTCGTGTTCCGTCTCGTTGCACGACTCGGTGGCTTTGCGTGGTCCTTGGCCCGGCTGCCGCCGGGCCGCTTCCTTTCCGTTGGCCTGCTCGTTGTCTGCTCGTTGGTCTCGCTGCTTCGCAGCGGGGCTTCATAGGGGATGGCCTCTTTCAAGGGAGAGGGCTTCGCCCCGGGGAGACGGACTTCGTCCGTCCGGGCCGCGGTCCGTTGGCGATGCGATGCGTCGAACGGATCGTGGCACGGCCAGATGGCTGTGAGGTTCCCCTCGCTGCTGGCGCAGCGTGCTCCACGACTCGATGACTCTGCGCCGAGCGCATCGTTGACCCATGCCTTCCCGGGGCGCAGCCCCTACCACCACAAGGACACCGCAGGACGAGGGCCGGACCGTTCCACGACGTCGCAGCGCGCAGCGCTACCCAACCGGCTCACTGTCAGCCGAGACTGCGAGATGAGGGGCTCATCCTGGGGCGAAGCCCCTTTGCTCGTCGGCCGAAGGCTGTCGGGCTGGACGGCGCAGCCGTCATCGGTTGGGGTCGGCTGAAGGGGCGGAGCCCGCCCACCCGGGGGCGGACGACGATGAGAGGATACATTCCCACCTAAGCCACAGGTAAGAGGGGTGGGGTTAGCCTCTGTTGGTGGACACCTGAAGTAGCGGGATCCTGGGATTCTGCGGGAAGGTGTTCTTGTGAGCACGACACGACGTAAATTCACTCCTGAGTATCGGCGGGAGGCTGCGCGTCTGGTGATTGATACGGGCAGGCCGGTCGCGCCGGTGGCCCGCGAACTGGTCTGGGTGAGCAGTTGCTTGGCCGGTGGGTGGCTCAGGAGAGGGCGCGTTTGGCGGCTCCGGAGGAGTTCGCGGCGGCCGAGACGGAGAAGTCGGAGCTGGAGCGTTTGCGCCGGGAAAATGCGCAGTTGCGGATGGATAACGAGTTCTTGGGAAAAGCCGCAGCCTTCTTCGCCTCCAAGCAGCAGAATCGGAATGCTTCGAACTGATGGAGGCCGAGAAGGCCAACTATCCCGTCCAGCGGATGGCCCGGCTCTTGCGGGTGTCCCGGTCCGGGTTCTATGCCTGGCGCCAACGAGTCCATTCAGAAGCCACGGTTCGCGCCGCGGAGCGGGCGGATCTGGATGTGAAGGT
>NZ_JAUSTB010000028.1:0-3543 GCF_030812615.1 Pseudarthrobacter niigatensis
GAAATAACGGCGGCAAAAGCTGCACAAAATTTGAAACCAGCTAAAAACACCAAACCACACCACAGGGGCGGCACGATTCGGCAAATTCAACCAATTACATACATAATCGGTATCAACAAACTTGGCACACTATTGAGTTCTCAAACAACAGACACACCCGGCACCACCCAAACACTTACGTTCAGGATCGCTCCGGAGCAACTTTTCAAACTTACCCGATCCCCCGCCCCGAAGCAAATCCATCTTTCAGGACCCACATCGAAGAGAAGACCGCCCCAACCGATTGCCAGCGCCCTAAAGAGCAACCAGAATCTGGCTTTGATTTGGGGGTTTTGGCCACCCGGTGAACAGTTCTTCACTGTCTCCCCCGCGGCGACTTAGAAAACAATACACGCCCACCCGGCCCACCGCAAACCGGCCAAGGCCCCACCCCCACCACCCCAAAAACCCCGAGAAACCGAGGTTTTCCGGGCCCCCGCATCGGGTTTTCACGTTCCGGAGGTATTTGGGCTTTCTATGCAGTGGCTCACATCTGCTTCAGGTGGTCGCCGGCCACCCGGAGCGGCATCGAATGTTCCGCCGCCGGCTACATGGCTCCAGAAGGTCTGGCCGCACGCTGCTGACGGTTCTACCCCGGCGACCCAGACAAGAGGTAAGGGCCTTGCCTCTCAGGGGCTGGTGCGGGCTGCCTCGTCGGTGCGGGCCTCGCTTGCGGTCCAGCTGCGCAGCAAGTTCATGGCGTCCGCGGACGGGGTGGCAGGCTCAGCGAGGTACGTCATGAGGACCAGGCCAGGAGTCGATGATATTTCGAGGGCTTCGTAGCCGAGGGTCATGTCACCCACGACGGGGTGGTGGAGGTGTTTGGTACCCGTGGAGTGGCTCCGTACGGTGTGGCCTCCCCACCAGGTCCGGAACTCGTTGCTGCGGGTCGCGAGCTCACCGACCAGGGCCATCAGGGCTTTGTCGGTGGGATCCTGGCCGGCCAAGAGCCGCATTCCCGATACGGCTTCGAGTGCGATCGTCCCCCAGTCCTGGTAGAACACCCGGGAACGTTCATCCAGGAACATGTAGCGGGCGCTGTTCAGCACCGGCTTTCCTGCCGGGAAAAGGTCGGGGAACAATGCCCGGCCCAAGGGGTTGGACGCGACCGGGTCCCCGAGCCGGGTCATCGCGATCGCGGGAACGTCGCCCATTGCGTCGATCAGCTGGGCGACCCGCGGCGACACCCGTGGTTGGGGTTTTGTCTTGGGTGCCCGGCGCGGTCCGGTCGCCGCACGCGTCAGATCGAACAGGTGCGCGGTTTCAGCCTCGTTCAGTTGCAACGCCCGCACGAGGGCGAACAGCACACTCTCGGACACGCCGCTGAGGTCTCCGCGTTCCATCCTCGTGTAGTAGGCGGTGCTGACCCCGGCAAGCTGTGCGACTTCCTCGCGGCGCAGGCCGGGAACGCGGCGTTCCCCACCAAACGCGGTCAAGCCCGCCACCTCCGGGGTGATGCGGGCGCGCAGGGCGGTGAGGAATTTCTGCACGTCATTGCGGGTATCCATACCCTCAAGGCTAGGCCGGACCTCAGCGGGAGTGGGAGTCCCTGCGGTTACCCCCCGGCTTGGGACCCTTGCGGCCACCGGCTGTCCCTGCGGGGTGTCGAGGGCAGCCCCTGGGGGATAAACCCAGTGGCTCTCACCCGAGAGGGTTTCCTGCCTACCGTTGAAGGTATGACAAACAACGTGATCACGTTGAACAATGGCGTGGACCTTCCCGCTGTCGGGCTCGGTGTCTTCCAGACCCCACCCCACGAAACCACCACGGCCGTCGAGGAAGCATTGCGGGCCGGCTACCGCCTCATCGACACCGCTGCCGCGTACGGCAACGGGGCACAGGTAGGTGAGGGCATCCGCAACTCAGGGCTGTCCCGTGACGAGGACTTTATCGAGACCAAAATCTGGATCAGCGACTACGGCTGCGACGCGACCCTTCACGGGTTCGAGAAGAGCGCCGCGAAGCTCGGCGTGGACCACATCGACCTGGTCCTGCTGCACCAGCCACTGCCTTCAACCTCACGATCGATGCCTACCGTGCGCTAGAGGAGCTCCTCGCAGACAGCAAGAAGAACCTTCGACGACGCCACTTCGCGGACATCGCGGAGCCGCACGGCAAGTCCCCGGCCCAGATCATGCTCCGCTGGCACCTGCAAGAAGGCCGCGCCGCGGACCCGAGGCCGACTTCATCAACCTCACCGAGCACGCCTTCCCGATCCCCGAAGCCTGACCCACACACAACTTCTATTTATCTCTCTGACAGGAAACACACGATGGAATACACCCAACTCGGCACATCCGAGCTCAAAGTCAGCCGCCTCACCCTGGGGTGCATGAGCTTCGGGACCCCAAACCAGTTTCAGGACTGGTCCCTCGACGGCGAAGCGGCCGCGCCCCTGTTCCGTCAAGCCGTGGAACTGGGCATCAACTTCTGGGATACCGCGAACGTCTATGGCATGGGCAGTTCAGAAGAAATCGTCGGCCGGGCCATGCGCGAATACAGCAGCCGTGAGCAGACAATCCTGGCGACCAAGATCTACTGGCCGATGCACGAGGGCGAGGACGGCGGAGGGCTGAGCCGCGCGGCCATCCTGAAGCAGGTTGACGACTCCCTGGCCCGCCTCGGCACCGATTACGTGGACCTGATGCAGATCCACCGCTTCGACCCCGAAGTCGAGGTGGAGGAGACAATGGAAGCGCTGCACAACGTCGTCCAGGCCAGCAAGGTCCGCTACCTTGGCGCCTCATCGATGTGGGCCTGGCAGTTCGCCAAGATGCAGAGCGCGGCCGGGCAGAACGGCTGGACCAAGTTCGTCTCGATGCAGGACCAGTACAACCTGGTCCAGCGCGAGGAAGAACGCGAAATGCACAGTCTCCTCCTGGACCAAGGCGTCGGGAACATGGTGTGGAGCCCCCTCGGCGGCGGTATCGTCGCACGTCCCTGGGGAGACAAGTCCAGCACCCGGGCCGCGTCCACGCCGGGCCAGGATCAGTTCGGCCGGCCGCTGTTCCTCGACTCCGACAAAGCGATCGTCGACGCCGTCGAGCGCATCGCCACCGAGCGGGGCGTCGCGATGGCTACCGTCGCGCTGGCCTGGGTGCTGAAGAATCCCGTCGTCAATACCCCGATCATCGGGGCGACAAAGGCGAAGCATCTCACGGACGCGTTCGCAGCCCTTGAGTTCACGCTCAGCGACGAGGAAGTGGCCGCGCTGGAGGCTCCCTACACGCCCCGCGAGCCGACATTCTTCTAGCCAGCAACCAGCACCAGGAAGTGCCGGACCAGGCCGGTTCGGCAGACCACACGCCATGAAACCTTCGACCTGTGGCTGCCATGGACGCAAGCGCCCAAGTCTGCGGCGTGCAGGGAAGCGGCTTCGGCGGCCGCGGTGTATGCCTGGCTGAGAGGTGGTGTTTTGTGTGTTAAATGTGGGAGGCCCCAACCGTGTGGTTGGGGCCTCGACCATTAATAGTTGTTCCGGCGGTGACCTACTCTCCCACACCC
>NZ_JAUSTB010000029.1:0-1863 GCF_030812615.1 Pseudarthrobacter niigatensis
GTGAAGCTGCGGTGTAAACCAGTGGTGGAGCCTACACGAGTGAGAATGCAGGCATGAGTAGCGAAAGACGGGTGAGAAACCCGTCCGCCGAATGATCAAGGGTTCCAGGGTCAAGCTAATCTGCCCTGGGTAAGTCGGGACCTAAGGCGAGGCCGACAGGCGTAGTCGATGGACAACGGGTTGATATTCCCGTACCGGCGAAAAACCGTCCATGTTGAACAGGGGATACTAACCGCCCGAGACCTGCCTGACACCCCTTGTGGGTGAAGGGTTTTGGTGGAGCGCGGGACCTGATCCTGGGAGGCAAGCGTATTAACAGGTGTGACGCAGGAAGGTAGCCGAGCCGGGCGATGGTTGTCCCGGTCTAAGGATGTAGGGCGAGTGGTAGGCAAATCCGCCACTCATGGTGCCTGAGATCTGATGGGACCCCCGTTTGGGGGGATTTGGTGATCCTATGCTGCCGAGAAAAGCATCGACGCGAGGTTTTAGCCGCCCGTACCCCAAACCGACACAGGTGATCAGGTAGAGAATACTAAGGCGATCGAGAGAATTATGGTTAAGGAACTCGGCAAAATGCCCCCGTAACTTCGGGAGAAGGGGGGCCCCAACCTTGATACACCTTCGCGGTGTGGAGGGGATCGGGGCCGCAGAGACCAGGGGGAAGCGACTGTTTACTAAAAACACAGGTCCGTGCGAAGTCGCAAGACGATGTATACGGACTGACTCCTGCCCGGTGCTGGAAGGTTAAGAGGACCGGTTAGCCGCAAGGCGAAGCTGAGAATTTAAGCCCCAGTAAACGGCGGTGGTAACTATAACCATCCTAAGGTAGCGAAATTCCTTGTCGGGTAAGTTCCGACCTGCACGAATGGAGTAACGACTTCCCCGCTGTCTCAACCATAAACTCGGCGAAATTGCAGTACGAGTAAAGATGCTCGTTACGCGCAGCAGGACGGAAAGACCCCGAGACCTTTACTATAGTTTGGTATTGGTGTTCGG
Source organism: Pseudarthrobacter niigatensis (assembly GCF_030812615.1). NCBI lineage: Bacteria > Bacillati > Actinomycetota > Actinomycetes > Micrococcales > Micrococcaceae > Pseudarthrobacter > Pseudarthrobacter niigatensis. Next base: position 997 of record NZ_JAUSTB010000029.1, read on the forward strand.
AGTGGCTTGTGTAGGATAGGTGGGAGACGTTGAAGCCCGGACGCCAGTTCGGGTGGAGTCATCGTTGAAATACCACTCTGGTCACTTTGGACATCTAACTTCGGCCCGTAATCCGGGTCAGGGACAGTGCCTGATGGGTAGTTTAACTGGGGCGGTTGCCTCCTAAAAAGTAACGGAGGCGCCCAAAGGTTCCCTCAGCCTGGTTGGCAATCAGGTGTCGAGTGTAAGTGCACAAGGGAGCTTGACTGTGAGAGAGACATCTCGAGCAGGGACGAAAGTCGGGACTAGTGATCCGGCGGTACATTGTGGAATGGCCGTCGCTCAACGGATAAAAGGTACCTCGGGGATAACAGGCTGATCTTGCCCAAGAGTCCATATCGACGGCATGGTTTGGCACCTCGATGTCGGCTCGTCGCATCCTGGGGCTGGAGTAGGTCCCAAGGGTTGGGCTGTTCGCCCATTAAAGCGGTACGCGAGCTGGGTTTAGAACGTCGTGAGACAGTTCGGTCCCTATCCGCTGCGCGCGCAGGAAATTTGAGAAGGGCTGTCCTTAGTACGAGAGGACCGGGACGGACGAACCTCTGGTGTGTCAGTTGTACTGCCAAGTGCACCGCTGATTAGCTACGTTCGGATGGGATAACCGCTGAAAGCATCTAAGCGGGAAGCTCGCTTCAAGATGAGATTTCCATACACATTTATGTGTGAGAGGCCCCCAGCCAGACCACTGGGTTGATAGGCCGGATGTGGAAGCGAGGACTAACGACTCGTGAAGCTGACCGGTACTAATAGGCCAACAACTTACACCACACAGATACATACAAAACTCTGCTTGCGTCCACTATGTGGTTCCCAACCAACAACCCCCCA
>NZ_JAUSTB010000030.1:0-1751 GCF_030812615.1 Pseudarthrobacter niigatensis
GCGGGTGGGCTAGACGATATGTAGCAGGAGGTGGCCGGCTTGGGAGGACCACCTGTGGAGCCTCTGGACCCTTCTGGAGGTCCATTGTCGCCGGACCGTTTCCGGAGCGTCCTGCTTTGTGCGATTCCCGTCGCCGATGCGGATTGGTGGACGCTCCGGATCTTGTTCCGGCGCTGATGGCCCTCCTGTCAGAAGGGTCCGGAATATGTGGCCCAGGGGGGGGCTGGAACCTCCTTTTCAAAGCAAGTCGTGGGTTGCCTGCCACACTTGGCGAACAGGTAGAGCCACATTTGAAATTTGGAGGTTCCAGCTATGTTCGAGCGTACAAGCGTCGGCTTGGATGTCCATGCCCGTACTGTTGTTTCATGCGCCCTGGACGCGCAGACCGGCGAAGTCATTTTGCACCGCATGACTCCGGATCGTGGTGAGATTCTCGCCTGGATTCTTTCCCTGCCGTCGCCGGTCAGAGTCGTTTACGAGGCAGGACCAACGGGCTTTGGCCTGGCACGGTTCCTGCTGGCCTCCGGGATCGACACAGTGGTCGCGGCACCATCGAAGCTCCAGCGCCCGTCCGGGGACCGGGTAAAAACTGACGCAAAGGACGCGCTGCATTTGGCCCGGCTCCTGAAGCTGGGTGAGGTCACCGGGGTAAGAATTCCATCGGCGGACCAAGAAGCTGCACGGGATCTGGTCCGTTCCCGGGAAGACGTCCGTGGCGATCTGATGCGTTCCCGGCACCGGATTTCCAAACTGCTGTTGCGCCAAGGCATCGTCTATTCCGGCGGGCAAGCCTGGACTGGCACTCATGAACTCTGGCTGGCACGCCAGCAATTCGAGAACCCGGTCCGGCAGCTGACCTACGAGTCCTCCCTGGAAGCGATGCATGAGATCTCAGACCGCCGGGACCGCCTCGATCAAGCGATCACAGCGATGGCGTATGCGAGCGAGTACACCCCGGTGGTCAGATCACTGCAGTGCCTGCGCGGCGTCTCGACGCTGACCGCGTTTGGACTGGCCGTGGAGATCGGCGACTGGGACCGGTTTACCGGTTCCACGATCGGCGCTTACCTCGGCCTGGTCCCGACTGAGCATTCCTCCGGGCAATCCCGGTCCCAGGGGTCCATCACGAAGACAGGCAACAGCCACGCCCGCCGCCTGCTTGTGGAGGCCGCATGGCACCACCGCAGGCCCTATAACAACCCGTCCCGGCTCATGCGGTCCAGGTGGGAGGAAGCCACCTCCGAAGCACGAACCCGCGGCCATGCCGGCAACCGGCGCCTGCACGAACGCTGGCTCAGCTACCTCGAACGCCGCAAGCGCCCGGTCATCGCCAACGTCGCCATCGCCCGCGAACTCTCCGGCTGGTGCTGGTCCCTGGCCACAAGCACACCTCCGGCAGCCCGCTCCCTAAGATCGATCGCGTCCGTGCACTGATCAGAGACAGAAAGCCCCCGGGGAAACCCAGTTGGAAGTGGTTCCTTGCAGCGCGTGGAGTAAATCCGCGATACACCTATGGGCAACCAACAACGGCCACGCCCGTCATTGCTAGACCAGCGGTAACCTCCAGCCGAACACTTCGTCCTGCGGTAACCAACCCGCGCATATCAGTCTGACCGCGCAGTCGCCAACGACACGCTGGCCACACCCAACACCTCTTCCCAGGGCACAAAAAGGAAGCGGTCCCAGGCAACCCAGCCCGAGGACCGCTTCCTCACGCTCTTGACAAACGAGACCTACATATCAGGTGTACT
>NZ_JAUSTB010000031.1:0-1361 GCF_030812615.1 Pseudarthrobacter niigatensis
TGGTTCTCTCGAGTGTTTTTTGTTTTTGATCTTTGTGGTCAAGTTTTTAAGAGCACACGGTGGATGCCTTGGCATTAGGAGCCGAAGAAGGACGTAGGAATCTGCGATAAGCCTGGGGGAGTCGATAACCGGACTGTGATCCCAGGGTGTCCGAATGGGGAAACCCCGCTGAGCGCGCGAGTGACTTGGTGACCCGTACCTGAACACATAGGGTGCGTGGGGGGAACGCGGGGAAGTGAAACATCTCAGTACCCGCAGGAAGAGAAAACAATAGTGATTCCGTTAGTAGTGGCGAGCGAACGCGGATCAGGCTAAACCGTTCCATGTGTGATAGCCGGCGGGCGTTGCATGGTCGGGGTTGTGGGACTTTCCGTACCAGTTCTGCCGGGCTGGTGGGGTGTGATGTGCGCGCATAGGTGAACGGTTTTGAAAGGCCGGCCAGAGAGGGTGTTAGTCCCGTAACCGTAATGTGTTTGTACCGCCTGTGAGAGTATCCCAAGTAGTACGGGGCCCGAGAAATCCCGTGCGAATCTGTCAGGACCACCTGATAAGCCTAAATACTCCCTAATGACCGATAGCGGACCAGTACCGTGAGGGAAAGGTGAAAAGTACCCCGGGAGGGGAGTGAAACAGTACCTGAAACCGTGTGCTTACAATCCGTCGGAGCCGGCTCTGTTCTGGTGACGGCGTGCCTTTTGAAGAATGAGCCTGCGAGTTAGTGTTACGTCGCGAGGTTAACCCGTGTGGGGCAGCCGTAGCGAAAGCGAGTCTGAATAGGGCGTGTGAGTGGCGTGATCTAGACCCGAAGCGAAGTGATCTACCCATGGCCAGGTTGAAGCGACGGTAAGACGTCGTGGAGGACCGAACCCACTTCAGTTGAAAATGGAGGGGATGAGCTGTGGGTAGGGGTGAAAGGCCAATCAAACTTCGTGATAGCTGGTTCTCCCCGAAATGCATTTAGGTGCAGCGTTGCGTGTTTCTTGCTGGAGGTAGAGCTACTGGATGGCTAATGGGCCCTACAAGGTTACTGACGTCAGCCAAACTCCGAATGCCGGTAAGTGAGAGCGCAGCAGTGAGACTGTGGGGGATAAGCTTCATAGTCGAGAGGGAAACAGCCCAGACCACCAACTAAGGCCCCTAAGCGTGTGCTAAGTGGGAAAGGATGTGGAGTTGCCCAGACAACCAGGAGGTTGGCTTAGAAGCAGCCACCCTTAAAAGAGTGCGTAATAGCTCACTGGTCAAGTGATTCCGCGCCGACAATGTAGCGGGGCTCAAGTACACCGCCGAAGTTGTGGCATTCACATATTTTCCAAGCCTTTGTGGTTCAGGAGTGTGGATGGGTAGGGGAGCGTCGTGTGGGC